>JBBIHW010000070.1:0-11625 GCA_037446795.1 Acidobacteriota bacterium | reverse complement strand
AGGTTCAGGCGGGAAGGAAGCGACCTCACGCTTTCCTCCGACGAGGACGGCGGCGGCCCGGCAAGCGGGCGGCAAGTAGACCACAGCTCTGGCGGCTGGACAAAGTCGCCGCGGCCCTCCGGGCGCGCGTGACTTTTTTGTAAGTCTGCGTCGGGCGGGGGAGCCGTCGCGCCCGATCCTTCCCGCTTCAGTACGGATTTACCACGGCACCGGGACGCCGATCGGTCAGGCTCTTGACTTTTTGGTGGAGTCCGTCAATATTCGGGGCGGCGAAGTTGCAATTGTTCGAATAGTTGGGGCTCCCACGATGCACCAAAAACGAGTCTACAGCACGTTCGAGGCGGCGAGGCTCTGTAGCGTGTCCCCCCTGTCCATCATCAACTGGGTGAACGCGGGTCGCATTCCGGCGTTCCGCACGCCAGGCGGGCACCGGCGCATCCGGCGCGAGGACCTCGCCCGGTTCATGCGGGACAACGGAATGCCCATCCCGGAAGAGCTGAGGGACGGTTCTGGAAGGCCCCGGGTTCTCGTGGTGGACGACGAGCCCGCGATCCGGAGGCTCCTCGTGGACTACCTGTCCAGCCGCCCCGACCCCTACGAGGTCATGACGGCTGCGGACGGGTTCGAGGCGGGCCGGCTCGTGGCCTCCTTCCGGCCGGACGTGGTCCTGCTGGACCTGAAGATGCCGGGGCTCGACGGTTTCCAGGTGTGCCGGACCATCAAGGCGGAGGCGGAGACGGCGCGGATCGTCGTGATCGCGATGACCGGGTACTACACGCCCGAGACAGAGGCCCAGATCCTCGAGTGCGGCGCGGCACGCTGCGTGCCGAAGCCGGTGGATCCCGCCACGCTGGCGGGGATCATCGAGAGCCACCTGAACCCGACGCGGCGAGCTTCGAGACGGCGCCGGTAGTCACCCCAGGAACCCTTCGAACTCCTCCGGGTGGATCGCGCGGCGCCGGGCCTCCTGGAGGCTGACGGCCCCGGAGCGCACGAGCCGGGCGAGGGACTCGTCGAGGCCGATCGTCCCCACCCCCCGCGCCAGCGTCATCTGCGCCGGAATCTGGTGGTTGAGGCCCTGCCGGATCAGGTTGCGGATCGCGTCGGTAGCGACCAGGACCTCGACCGCGGGCACGCGCCCGCGTCCCTCGCGCCGCGGCAGCAGGGTCTGGACGACGATCCCCGCCAGGCAGAGGGACAGCTGCGCGCGCACCTGCGCCCTCCGATCCTCCGGGAAGGCGTCGGTGATGCGGTCGAGAGTCTGCGCCGCGCTGCCGGTATGAAGGGTCGAGAAGACCAGGTGGCCGGTCTCGGCCGCGGTCAGGACCATCGAGATCGTCTCGAGGTCGCGCATCTCGCCGACGAGGATCACGTCCGGATCCTGGCGCAGCACGCTGCGGATCGCGCCGTGGAAGCTCGGGGTGTCGCGGCCGACCTCGAGTTGCTCGATCACGCTCGTTCCGTGGGCGTGCAGGTACTCGATCGGGTCCTCGATCGAGACGACGTGGGCGTTGCGGGTGCGGTTGATGAGGTCCACGAGCGAGGCGAGCGTCGTGCTCTTGCCGCAGCCTGCCGGTCCGCAGACGAGAACGAGGCCGCGCTCGAGGGCGGCGAATCGCTCGAGGGTGGCAGGCAGGCCCAGCTCGGCGAGGGTCGGGATCCGGTCGGGGAACACGCGGATCGCCGCGGCGAGCGAGCCCCGCTGGTGGTGGGCGTTGCACCGGAAGCGGCCGATCGCGGGCCGGTCGAAGCAGAAGTCCGCCGCCTGCTCCCGCTCGAGCTGCTGGGCCCGGCGCTCGTCGAGGACCTCCTGCAGCAGGCTTCGCACGGTGCGGGAGTCGAGGACCTGCGGGTCCACGGCGATCAGGCGGCCGTCTACCCGGCCGGTGGGCGGCACGCCCGGGACGAGCAGGAGGTCGGACGCGCCCGTCTCGACGGCGCGGGCGAGAAGCCGGTCGAGCCGGATCCGGCCGGCCCGGTCTCGGGGGACGGGCGGGAGGGCCGCCTCCCCCCCGAGGGAGTTGATCTCTCGAACCAGCCGGCTGAGCTCTTCGTCGAACAGCGGCACCGGTGAAATCTACGCCGGAAACGGCCGCCGCGGGATCCGCGACCGCAGGCAGCCGGCCGAGCCGGACCGCGGTCCCGGCTCGGTGGCTACGGCAAGACCGCGCACGGGATCCCCGAGGCCGGGTCCGTGCCGGCGAGGTGGACCCTGATCCCCGCGGGCTCGAGCGAGCACGCCGTGAACGCCCCGTTGCAGGACACGGCCGAGCCCTCGTCGAGGGCGAGGACGTAGAGGCTGAGCGCGGAGGGCTGCGGCGTGTGCTGGACCGGGCAGAGGATCGTCACGCTCGCCCCTGGCAGGATCACGGGCACGATCCGCGAGCAGGCATCGCCGATCCCGTCGGAATCCCCGTCCTCCTGTCCCGGGTCCGCGACCCACAGGCAGCGGTCGAGGCCGTCCGCGACCCCATCGGCGTCGCGGTCCGGGACCGTGAGCAGCCCCAGCGCGTCGGCCACCGAGCAGGCGTCGCCGATCGGAACGACCTCCTGGGCGGCGTTCGTGTTGGCCTGGTCCGGGTTCGCCACGATCGGGCAGTTGTCGGCGCCGTTCGGGACGCCGTCGCCGTCGTGATCCCCGCCGGAGGGAAGGTCGGGCCGGGCCGCGCGCCGCAGCTCCATGGCCGACAGGCGGACGCGGAACGTGACGTCGCGGGGGCTCCCGGTTCCGAGGAGAACACCCGAGCCCCGGCACGCCTGGGTCAGGCTCACGCTGTGAACGGGGGTGTCCGCGTAGGCGCAGGGCGAGGATCCGAGAAAGGAGAACGGAGCGGGCTGTCCCGAGATCTCGGCCTCGGCCTCCTCGACGATCCACCGCGCGATCTGACTCGTCGGGAAGGCCGAAGACTGGAATCCGAGGGCGTTGTCGCGCAGCGTGAGCTGAAGGCTCCCCGTCGCGAGGATGACCTCCTCCTCCGTCGAGCAGCCCCCTGCCCCGGCCAGCGCGGCCGCCAGGAGGAGGCACGCGCGCGGCAGGCAGAAGCGCGCGGCGGAACCGTTCATTCCAGCTTCAGCGAGAACACCCGCGCCGCCTCGAACTCCTCGTCGGTCGGGAACGTGAAGCTCCCGCCGGAGCACTTGCTTCGAAGCAGCGCGGCGAGCGCGGCCCCGTCCACTCGAAGCTCGAGGACGACCTCTCCCGAGGCGGGGACGGTGAACCGGTCAGCGGGGCCGAACTCGACTTCGAGCGGAGACTCGACGGCCACCGAGATCAGCTCGTCGCCGCTGCAGTCGGTGCCAGCCGGAGCCGACGCGTCCGTGTTGAGCTCGATCCGGCCGATCCGGACCCACAGGCCCGAATACTCGCCGCGGCCGAGGGCCACGCGGTCGAGCGTCGTTCCGCTCGAGCTCTTGAGGTCCGCGGTCACCGGTGAATGGAGCAGCCCGACCGGCGCCGAGCCGAGCGCCCGATCGGCGGTCGTGTTCACCGGCCGGAGGGCGAGCTGCGAGATGCGCGCTCGCGCATGGGCGTAGACCGAGTCCACCGGCGGGCTCGGGACCGCGGCCACGAGCATCTCGTTCCGCCCCGAAGAGACGATGTCGCCGCTCGTGCAGCCGGTCCCTCCGAGCAGACCGGCCACGGTCAGGCAAGACGCGACGACGACCCCGAGCGCGCGATCGTCCATGAGACCGCCCTCCCTCGCCCGATGCCCGGCTCCGGCGCGAGACTTTACGCCCGCCCCGCGCGATCGCGGCGGACTATAGACGATGGGCCGCTGCGAGACAACCGCAGCGGGCCGGCTCGGCCGGCTCAGGGGCAGTCGCTCCCCGGCGACCTCTCGGCGGAAGAGCTCCGCTGTCCGTAGGAGCCGCTCCCGCAGGCGTTCTGGGCGCGGACCAGGTAGTAGTGGCCGGACCCCGGAGCCGGATCGGGCCGCGTGTCTTCCCAGCTCGTCCCGGGCTCGTCGTCCCGCAGGCACGTGGCGTCCGACTCGTTCCCGTTCGCCCGCAGGGTCCCGAGGTCGCCCCCGGCGACGTCGTACCGGAACCCGGCGCCCTGGCCGGTCCAGCTGAGCCGCGTCGAGGCGAGCTGCTCCAGGACGAGGCCCGAGACCTCGGCCGGCGGGCTCGACGCCGAGGCGTCGAGGGGAGCGCAGTCGGCGGCGTCCTGGACACCGTCGTTGTCGTCGTCGGGGTCGCAGGCGTCGCCCAGAGAGTCGCCGTCCGTGTCGGTCTGGGCCGCGTTGGCCACGAGCGGGCAGTTGTCGGCGGCGTCCTCGATGCCGTCGTTGTCGTCGTCGGGGTCGCAGGCGTCGCCCAGGGAGTCGCCGTCGCTGTTCGTCTGCGACGGGTTCTCCACGGAGACGCAGTTGTCGCAGGCGTCCCCGAACCCGTCCGCGTCCGTGTCGAGCTGGTCGAGGTTGGACACAGACGCGCAGTTGTCGCAGGCGTCCCCCCGTGCGTCCCCGTCGCGGTCCCACTGCCCCGTGTTGGCCGTCGAGGGACAGTTGTCGCACGCGTCGCCGACGGAGTCGGCATCGGCGTCCGCCTGCGCCTCGTTCGACGTTCTCCCGCAGTTGTCGTCGAGGTCTCGAAGCCCGTCCCCATCCGAATTGGCGGCCGGGCTCGAGCAGGGGGTCGAGGGCGAATGGTCGCTGCCATCGCTCCGGGTGGTCGCCGGGCTTTCCCCGCACCGGTTCTTGGCGCTGACGATGTAGTAGAAACCCCTTCCGGGCGCAGGGGTCGAGCCGTCGCTCGCCTCCGCGTCCACGACTTCGGCCACCAGGCACGTCTCGTCGTAGGCCCACTGCTGGCCGGGAACGATGTTGCCGCGATAGACGTTGTAGGTGTGCCCCTGGAAGCTCCGCTCCCAACGGAGCGTCGGCCCGGACTTGCCCATCCTGAGCGTGTTTCCCACCTTGGCCGGGACCTGGTCCACGCTGCGCGCGAGGGGAGCGCAGTCGGACGCGTCCGGGGCCCCGTCGTCGTCGTCGTCGCCATCGAGCCAGTTCGCCTGTCCGTCCCCGTCGGTGTCCGGCGAGAACTCGAACGCGCCCAGGTCCACGCGGGCCGAGCCGTACCCGTAGGGGCTCGAGTCCTGGACGCGGGGGGCGCCGTCGTAGTCGGGTTCGCTGGCCGCCCCCGCGTTGTCGCCGGCGTCGATGAGCGGGCTCGTGGACCGGAGGTGGTAGTCGCGGCTGCCCGCGGTGCGGTTCAGAAACTCCGGGTCCACGTTGAGGTTGTTCTCGGCGATGAAGCTTCCCCCGGCGGTGTCGTTGGGGGTGTTGCCGTAGAGGTCCGTGTAGCGGAGCGTGGGGTTCGAGCCCCCGAAGACGTACAGTCCGCCCCCTGTGCCCGTGCCGAGGGCCCGGTTGAACGCGACGATGCTGTTGACGAGGTAGAGCTCGGCCCCGGCCTCGTCCGTGTAACTGGTGAACACGCCGCCTCCCTTGGGCTCGTTGGGCGGGGCGAGGGTGCCGTCCACCGAATTGTCGGCGATCGTGTTGTTGCGCAGGCGCGCCCGCGTCGTGTTCGCCTTGATCCCGGCGCCGAAGTAGGACTGGTTCTCGACGACCTGGTTGTTCTCGATCGCGCCGTAGGAGGGCTCGAACAGGCCGTTGTCGTCCAGGTCGAACTCGCCGAGCGAGATGCCTCCTCCGTTGTCCACCGCGAAGTTGCCCCGGATCAGGTTCCGGGCGACGACGGGCACGGGCGAGGAGGCGAGGGAATACAGCGCGACGCCGCCTCCCGACCCGTACTGCTTCGTCTTCGCGGAGCTGCCTGCCCGGTTGCCCTCGATCGTGTTCTCCGTGATCGTCGGCAGGGAGCGAAAGCCTGCGTAGATGCCTCCTCCGAGGCCGTACGAGTTGTTGGTCCCCGTCCCTTCCGGCGGATCCGCCACGTTCCCGGAGATGAGGTTCTTCGTGATGACCGGGCGGGCGCTGAAGCTCGTATCGCTGCCGCTGGACTGGATGTAGATTCCGGCGCCGTAGTAGGCCTTTGTCTGGTTGCTCGCGGCGGACAGCGTGTTGTTGACGATCTCGTTCCTGGTGATCACGGGGGAGCTGGCGAACACCAGCAGACCGCCGCCGATCTGGATGTCGCACCCCCCCTGGCAGGTCTGCTGGATGCCTCTGCCGTTGGTCAGACGGAACCCCTCGAGCCGCTCTCCGCGCGGGGTGCTGTTGGTGGAAAAGTAGACGGCCGAGCAAGGGGTCGTCGTGCCGACCGTGCAGTCGGGCATGACGCAGCTCTTGCCGGTGGGGTCGATCGTCGTCACGGCAGGTCCATCGGTGGAAACCAGGCTGATCTTGGGGAAGACGCGAACCGCCTCGTTGTAGTTGCCTGGCCTCACCATCACGGTGCCTTCGATGTCGTTGTTCTTCAGGTAGCAGATCGCGTCCTGGATCTTGCAATACGGATTCCCGGACGAGCCGTCGCCCGGCCCGGGGCAGTTGTCATCGTCTACATACAGGATCTGCTGCGCGGACACAGAGCCGCCGAGCGGGAGGGCAGCCAGCAGGAGCGGGACGACGAGACCGTGCGGTGCAAGGAGAATCCCCCCATACGGCGACTTCTGAAACGCCATGCCGTACCCCCGACCCAGGTCTCGACCCGGTCGAGCCGGCCGAGACGAAGGCTCGATACGGACCAGGGACCCGCGAGCCGCAATTCATATACGCCGGAGCTGTCCGGCCAGCAACGGCACCCAATCGGGCCCTGGTCTCGGGTGGGAACGGGTCCAGGCCCTTGCAGCCGCAGCATCCCCGTTGCATCGAACCCTCCGCGGGGCCGATCCCGCTTTGGGTTCGGGAGGGGGCCGGTTGTCCGCCAGCGGAGCTTCTCATTGGCGGCATCGCGCTCGTCGCCGCACGAGGACGAAGCTTGCGTCGCGCCGAGGGGTTCAGGAGCCAGCCGCGGGGAGCAGAAGCCGCTCGGCCTCGGCACCGAGCGAACCCGGTCGGAGGCGCCGCGCGGCGGCCGCGGCGCGCTCGGCGTGGCCCCGCTCCCTCCACCGGAGCGCCAGGGCGAGCGAGAGTCGGTCGGCCTCCTCGGCCGTGGCCGGGGGCGGGTCGAGGTAGGCCAGCGGGTCGCTGCCGGCGGAGTCGAGCAGAGCGAGGTTGGCGTCTATCGTCTCCAGGTAGAACGCGCGGGGCGCGGCGAACTCCACGCGGCCGTTGTCGTCCGTGTTCGAGGGGGCTCCCGCGAGGAGCCGAGGCGCCTCGAGGTCCCCGAGCCGGAAGAGCGCGAGCAAGTCCACCGGGTGGCGCACCCCGACCCTCCTGAGGTCCATCTGGACCCGCAGCTCGGACATGCGCTTTCCCAGAGCCGCGAGATCGAAACGGAGGGGCTCCTGCGTCCCGATCACGAGAAGGTCCACGCCCTTCAGGGTCTCGAAGACCAGGACGCCCGGGAAAGCCTTGCGGAACGCGGCGAGGATCGAGCGCAGGTCCTCGGGCCGCAAGCAGTACGCCTGGACCCACTGGCAGAAGATCCCGCCCGGCCGCAGCCGCGTCCGGGCGAGACGGAAGAACTCTTCCGTGAAGAGGTTCGAGGCGACCGTCATCCACGGGTTCGATGGCTCGGAGATGATCGCGTCGTAGGCGCCGGCGTCGAACCGCAGCTCGTTCCTGGCGTCGTTGATCCTCACCCGCACGCGAGGGTCCGCGAGCGCGGCGCCGTTGGCCTCGGAGAACAGCCGCGCCGCGTCGAGCATCGCCCGCTCCACCTCGATCACGCCGATGCGCCGCACGGGGTGGGCCGCCGCCGAGCCGACGGTGATGCCGCTCGCGAGCCCGATGACCAGCACGTCCCGGGGCTGCTCGTGGAAGAGCAGGGGGAGGTGGGCGAGGAGGACCTGCGTTTCCAGGTCCGCGTGGCTCGACGCGTCGATCTTGCCGTTCACCGACAGGTAGCGGCTCTTCGACGGGAGGTGATCGGCGACGAGGACGGAGGCGGTCAGGCCCTCCCGGTGGTAGACGACACGGTTGTTCTTGCGGAGGCCTCGGACGAAGTCCTGCCAGGTGCGGCCCTCGGGCAGGTCGTGCAGGTTCATGTAGACGCCGCTGTTCATCAGCAGGACGTCCCAGCCGGGCCGGGCGAAGGGCAGGAGGGCGAGCCCGACGGCGAGGGGGGCGGCGAGCGCGAGACGCCTCGGAGCCCGTCCCGGCAGGAGCTTCCATGCCACCAGGAGCGCCAGGCCCAGCTCGAAGGCGGCCACGAGGACGACCGTGTCGGCGACGCCGAGCCACGGCACGAGGAGGAAGCCTCCCGCGAGCGCGCCGAGGATGGTCCCGAGCGTGTTGGCCGCGTAGACGCGGCCGACCGACGACGGCACCCGGTCGAGTCCGCGAGCGTGGGCCTGCAGGACGGCGGGGAAGACGCCGCCGAGCAGGAAGGTCGTCGGGAACATGACGACGAGCGCCATCAGCAGCTGGATGCCGAACCAGGCGGCCGGCCCGAGGGACGTCGAGAGGAAGATCCTCCCGAACAGCCCGGGCATCGCCTGCATGACCCAACCCGTGGAGAACGCCAGCACGCCGGCGCCTCCGAGCAGGCCGACGAGCATCGTCCGGGGGCCGAGACGGCCGCGCCGGAGCACGGCCGCGAAGGCCGCGCTCCCGAGGGCGAGGCCGGCGAGGAAGGCGACCAGCATCAGCGAGAAGGCGTAGACCGAGCTGCCGACGACGAGAACGAGGCCCCGAGTCCAGGCCACCTCGAGGACCATCGCGACGAACCCGGAGGCGGCGAAGACCCAGAGGAGGGTCCACGACTCCGGCTCGCGGGCGGAGGCCGGGCCGCTCGTCCCGTTCCTTTCGGGTCCCGGCACGGCCGCGGCCGGGCGCGGAACCCGCCCCGCGAGGAACAAGGCCATGGCGCCGATCGCCAGGTTGGCGCCGGCTGCCGCCCGAAGCGTGGCGGCCATTCCGAGCGCGGGCAGCAGCAGGAAACCGGCGAGCGCGGTCCCGGCCGCGGCGCCGAGCGTGTTCACCGCGTAGAGGGCGCCGACCTCGCCTCCGATCGCGCCCTCCCGCCGCGCGACCTGCCGGGCGAGCACGGGCAGGGTCGCCCCCATGAGGACCGTCGGCGGCAGGAGGACTGCCGCGATCCCGCCCAGTTTGCCCGCGCTCAGCCAGAAGAACGACTCCGAGCCTCCCGCCTCCCAGATCACCCTCACCACCGGGGTCAGCGAGTCGAGCAGCGCCGGGACCAGCAGCGCGTAGAGGGCGAGGGCGATCTCGATGAGCCCGTAAACGCGAAGCGGCGGGGCCCGCCGACGGTCCATCGCGCGGCCCGCGGCCCAGGCGCCGAGGGCGAGCCCGCCCATGAAGGTGGAGAGGATCGCGCTCGTCGCGTACAGCGTCGAGCCGAAGACGAGGACCAGCTCCCTCAGCCAGATCGTCTCGTAGACGAGCCCCGTCGCGCCGGAGACGAAGAAGAGGAGGAAGGCCGTGGCGACAGGCCGACCAGCGCCAGGGGGGCTATCGGCGCGTTCCGCCAAGGGACACCCAACCTCCGATCAGGCTATCCGGGCATAAGAAAAACGCCACCCCGCAGGGTGGCGTCCTTCACCCGAACCCGCTCGGGCCCGGTCAGATCGGCTCTGACGGCGACTTGTGGTGACCCTTCGACTTGCCCTTGCCCGGGTTCGGGTCCGGGTTCGTCGTTCCGCCGCCCTGGCCCGGATGGCTGTCCGGCTCGTTCGGCGGGTTCCCCGGCGTCTTGCCGATGTCGGAGCCGAACGACAGCAGGAAGCTGCTCATCTGGTTCCGCGTGAACGGCGAGGAGGGGCGCGCCGTCGTCACGTTCAGGCCCGCGGCGGTGGCCACGGTCGCCACGTCGCCTTCCGTGAGCGGCTTGCGCAGGTCGAGCGCAGGCAGGTTCATCCCGGCACCGCGCAGCGCCGCGAGGGCCGACTCGCCATCCCGGGCCGACAGGCTCTTGACCTTGGCGATTTCCATCAAGAACTCGCCCACGGTGACGTCGCTAGCGGCCAGGGCCGGCGCTGCCGCGATTCCCAACGCGAGCACTGCCACCGTCAGGGACGTAAACCAGCGCGCTTTCTTCATACCGTTGACCTCCCCGCTCCGCGGTTTGCTTTCGTCTCCGATCCGTACCGAAGCGCGGTACTTATACGGCCATCCGTCGCGCGGTCAAGCGCCCGTTTTGCGAGCCACCCGACCGATCGGGTCTTCGCTGTACTTTCGCCCAGCTTCGACCCCGCCGCCGCCAAGATAGCCGACCACTCCTATACGTCGAGTCCCGGGGGTGGTCAAGCGACGGTCACCCCTCGGAACCCGGTCCCTTCTCCCTCTCGAGGATCGCGACTTTCCGGATCCGCACGTCCTTCAGCGGCTTGTAGTAGGGTCTCTCGGCCTGCTGGGTGCTCGGCAGGCGCGAGATCCGCTGGACCGTCTCGAGTCCGTCAACGACCTGCCCGAGCACCGTGACCTGCCCCTTCATCTCGGGCTGCGGCTTCAGCATGATCATGAACTGCGAGCTGTTGGCCGGGGGCGCAGCGGAAACGGGCCGCAGGACGACCGTCCCCGCCACGACGGGAACCGCCGAGGTCAGCTCCGCCGGGTAGCGAAACGGCGCCGAGCCGGTCCCGTCCCCGTTCGGATCCCCGGAGGCCACGAGCCAGTCGGGGCGGACCTCGTAGAAGACGAGCCCGTCGTAGAAGCCCGCGTTGGCGAGGTCCACGAACGCCTTCGTCGCGATCGGAGCCGTGTCGCGGAAGAACTCGATCACGAAGCTTCCCTCGTCGGTCTCGACGCGCGCGCGGTAGGTCTTGGCCGGGTCGTAGCGGGGGAGCAGCTGGACGAGGATGGCGTTGGAAGAGACCCCGTCCGCCGCCCAGCGGATCTCGTAGCGGCCCGGCTTTTTGAGGTCCGGGAAGATCTGCGTCAGGTCCACGATCGCACCGTAGTGGCTGCCCGGGGGGAGTTTCGAAGGGCGCTCCGGCTCGGCGGCGCCGGGCTTGCCCTGTGCCTTGAGCGGCGCGCCCTCGACGGTCTTCGCCTCGAACGAGCCGAAGAGGGACGACTTCACCGGATTCGGCACCTCGCGGTCCCCGTCGTTGCCGATGGTGAGCTTGACGGCGAACGGGTCGCCGGCGTAGTAGAAAGGCTGGCTCAGCTCGAGCACCGCCTTGACCCCCGCAGGCGGCGACTCGGCCTGCGCCGCGGTCAGGGGCCAGAGCAGCAGCCCCCCCACCAGCGCGCGCGCGAAGAACGACCTCCCGACGAGACGGTCCACGGCTTCTCCTCTCGACTGGAAAGCATGAATTATAGGCGACGCCCGCGGGCCGTCAAAGGAGTCACGGCCCACGCTGCGAGCCGGACCGAGGCCGCCCCGCGCGCTCGAAGCGCGCGAGCGCACGCCTCGGCGGTCGCACCGGTCGTGATCACGTCGTCCACCAGGAGGACCCGCTCGCCTCGCGCCGCGGCGGCGGCCACGAAGGCCCTGGCCACCGCGGCTCGCCTCCCGAGCGCCCCGAGCCTCTTGCTCGCCCCGATCCCCGTCGCGCGGCGGCGGAGCAGGCGCGGGCGCAGGGGGAGCCCTGCCGCCTGCGCGACCGGCCGCGCGAGCTCGAGGGCGGGGTTGAAGCCTCTCAGAAGCCGC
>JBBIHW010000069.1:0-11631 GCA_037446795.1 Acidobacteriota bacterium | reverse complement strand
CCCGCGCCAGGACACCTGGATCCTGCCGTCCTCGGCGACGAGCCTCGACAGGACGAACTCGGCCGCGCGCCGTGCCGACCTCAGGTCCTCGGCCCGCCCGAGCGCCTGGTACGCCCGAGCGAAGGCGGAGATCATGAGGCCGTTCCAGGCCGTCAGGACCTTGTCGTCGGTCCCCGGTCTCGGCCGGCGCTCTCGCGCCTCGAGAAGCTTGCGCCGGAGCGGAGCGAGCCGGGCGAGGAGCCGCTCCTCGTCGAGCCCCCTCTTCCGCGCCTGCTCCTCGAGCGAGCCTCCCAGCAGGTTCGGGATGCTCCGGCCCTCGAAGTTCCCTTCGGCCGTGATCCCGTACACGTCGGCGAAGAGGCCGCCCTCGGACGCGCCGAGGACCTGCCGGACCTCGTCGAGGCTCCAGACGTAGAACTTCCCTTCCCCGCCCTCGCTGTCGGCGTCGAGCGACGAGAAGAAGCCGCCTTCGGGATGGGTCATCTCCCGCCGGACGAAATCGAGCGTTTCCTCGGCGATCCTGCGATAGAGCCCCCGGCGCGTGACGCGCCAGGCGTCGAGGTACACGGGCACGAGCAGCGCCTGATCGTAGAGCATCTTCTCGAAGTGCGGGACGAGCCATCGCTCGTCCGTGCTGTAGCGGTGGAACCCGCCACCGATCTGGTCGTACATGCCGCCCCGGGCCATGCGCTCGAGCGTCGTCTCGACCATCCGGAGCGGGACCGCCTCGCGCGAGCGGGCGTGCTCGCGGAGGAGCAGGTCGAGGGCGCCGTGGGGCGGGAACTTGGGTGCCCGGCCGAAGCCGCCCCAGGTCGCGTCGAACCGCTGCGCCAGCTCGGCGGACGCGCGGGAGAGGAGACGCGAGCCGGGCAGCTCCTTCCCGTCCGCCGATGCGGCGGACACGCTGATCCGCGAGAGATGGCGCACCATCTCCTGCGCCGACTTCTTGATGTCCGCCGACCGGGTGGACCAGACCTCCTGGATCTTCTTCAGCACCGTGAGGAAACCCGGCCTCCCCCACCGGTCCTCCGGGGGAAAGTAGGTGCCCCCGTGGAACGGCTCGAGCTCGGGCGTCAGCCAGACGCTGAGCGGCCAGCCTCCGGAGCCCGTCATGAGCTGCACGGCGTTCATGTAGATCTCGTCCAGGTCCGGCCGCTCCTCGCGGTCCACCTTGATCGGCACGAAGTGGGCGTTGAGGAAGGCCGCGATCTCCTCGTTCTCGAACGACTCGTGCTCCATGACGTGGCACCAGTGACAGGCGGCGTAGCCGATGGACAGGAAGATGGGCTTCCCCTCGCGACGTGCCTTCGCGAGAGCCTCCTCCCCCCACGGGTACCAGTCCACGGGGTTGTCGAGATGCTGCAGGAGGTAGGGGCTCGTCTGCCCGAGCAGGTGGTTCGGCCGGCGACGTTCGGGCCCTGCCCTGTCCTTCACGGCCGCCTCCTCCCTCGCCGCGGAGCCCTCGGAAACCCCCCGATCGCCCGCCGGGCCGCGCGCTGGCTCGGTTGCATGGGGGCGGTCGGCAGGGCTCGCTTCCGAACCGGGATGGGCCGCCCCGCTGCACCGGGTCGTCGCGACCAGGGCGAGCAGGCAGGCGATCAGTCTTCCGCTGGCCTCCACCCCGACCGAGGATACACTGGCGGACACGCCCGGCCCAGGCCGGATGATCGGCGAGGGGAGCCCCGAGGGCCCCTCCTCATGCCGGCGCAAACGGGAATCCAGGGCTCGCGATCCTGGACCCCGGCCTTCGCCGGGGGTGACGTGCAGCGTCCGAGGGCGGATGACGCCCGGAGGGACGGGCGGACCCGCGGTCGGAGCTCGTCCTTCACGGATCGTCCGGGCCAGGTCAGAGGTGCGCCGCGACCCAGGCCGCCTGCTCCCTCTCGGAGAGCGCCCACCTCAGCCAGCACTCGTCCTCGATGCGCCGGCAGGCGCGGTAGAGGTCGAGAACCCTTCGCTTGTGGACCGGGTCGTTCACGACGTCGTGGATCGAGAGGTCGAGCGCCTCGCGGATCGCGGTGAGAGGCTCGCGCCGCACGACGCGGACGATGGGAGCCGGCGCGAGGGGTGGAACGCGCGGCCTGTCCGGGAACAGGAGGTCGGCCATGCTCAGAGGCCCCCGGAGTTCGGCGAGGGGGAGCCGCCGAGGACGACGAAGCTCCTCTCGGCCCGCGCGACCTCCTGGCCGCGATCGAGCACCCGCACGGAATACCGGAACGAACCCTCGGCCATGCTGCCCGGCACGACGCGGTCCTGGAAGACGGCGCACCGGTCGCTTCCGAGGTCCACCACCATCTTCTCGAACGGGGCCTCCGTGTCCCCGACGAGGCGCCGGTCCACCTCGAGCGGGCCGCTCTGGTCCCGGCTGCGGCAGACGATGCCGATGAAGGCGGTCTCCACGTCCGGGCGCAGCACGTCGGCCTCCTGTCGGATCAGCGGGCCGGAGTTCTTCTTCTGGCCGTTGCGGAGGAAGGCGCCCACGGCCCGCTGCACGACGGCGATGGGTCCGAGGGCGGCCAGGGAGGACTCGAGCTTGGGCCACTCCGCTTCGATGCGGCGCGAGACGATCTGGTCCGTGCGGCTCTCGCGAGCCACGGCGACGAGCTCGAACGGTCCCGGCGCGAAGCTCATGTCGCGCTCGAGGACGACCGGCACGCCGGGGCCGGACACGGCGATGTGACCCGACGCGCTCGACTCGACCTCGCCCGACGTCACGACGGACACCCCGAGGTCCCACGCCGAGCCGGGAAGGGCCGTTCCGGGGACGGCGACCTGGACCCGGGCGCGGAAGCGGCCGCGGTCGTAGCCGGTGGGGATCAGGCCGGCGAGCAGCGGAACGTCGTTGCGGCTCGCCTCCGGCGCGCTGAAGGCGGACATCAGCCTCGCCGTCAGTCGCGACGAGGCGCTCTGGACCACGATCAGGCCGCGGTGCTGGGCCTTGAGCTTGGGCCTCCGCAGCTTGACCTGGACTGGAAGGGTCCGGTCCTCGGGGAATCTTGACGGGTCGAAGCTGACGAGGTACAGGCAGCCGAGGTCCTCGAGGATCCGCTGCGCCACCTTCGAGCCGGCGACGCCGTTCAGGAACGCCCGGCCACCCGTCTCGAGCGCCAGGGAGACGAGCGTGTTCTGCGCGTCGCGGACGCGGACGGTGTTGAAGCCGGGTGTGGCCGGGTTCCTCAGGCTCGCCACGGACCCGCGGCTCTCGGTCCCCACGTTGGGGGCGGTCAGTCCCTGGGCCTCGACGGTGTAGAAGCGGATGCCCAGTGCTGCGGCCTGATGAAGCACCCGGTCGAGGGGAAGACTGCCGGTGAAGGCGTCGGTACGGGCCGCCTGGGCGGCCGTTCCTGCGCTCTCGAGCACGGTCGGCCCGAAGAAGCTCAGGTAGTGCTCGCCGGCGTTGGCGCGCATCGTGTCGGCGAAGTAGAGGACCACCTTCGGCGGATCGAGCTCGGCGAACTGCCCGAGCACCATGGCGAGCCGCGTCAGGTCCTTCTCCTGCCTCCATCGCTCCTCGGCCTGGAAGGTGCGGGCGAGGCCGATCGCCTCCCGCGCGTCCCGCTCGAGCGCCTCCTGCACCCTGGCCAGCCGATGCGTCTCCTGCTCGGCGTACAGGTCCCACTGGTCCCGGTCGCGCTCCAGTTGCTCGAGGCTCGCGAGCAAGGCGTCCTGGTTCGACGTGAGCGGTGCCACGACGCGGACCTCCGCCGCGTTCGAGACGATCATGGCGCGGCCTCCGTCGCGGACGAGGGTCCGCACGAGATCGCGCGCCATCTCGATCGCCGTCTGCCGGCCCGCCATCGTCAGATGGCCCTGGTCGAAGTAGAGGAGGTAGTTCGTCGCCGCCACGCGGGGCGCCGGCGCGGGTCGTCCCTCCTGTCGCCGGGCTGCCGCCGCCTCGCCCCTGGGCTCCTCCCGTTCCGCCTCCGGCGGCTGGCACAGGCGGTCCACGGTGAACTCCCGCAAGGGAGCGCGATTGATCCAGACCTCGAAGTCGTCCTTCGTCAGGGTGGATACGAGGTCGCGCGGACCGCTGACGGTGACCTCGATCTGCGCGAGCCTCGCCTCCACGCGCTCGGCGAGGCCGAGCTGGCGGGGCTGCTCGGCCGGGGCCGGCCGCGGCTCCTCGGAGGTGAGGGATCCCGGCAGCGCGCCGAGCAGGGCGACCGCCACGATGGTCCTCGTGGCGGCGATCCTCCTGCGTCTCATCTGCGCCTCCGCGCGTTCGCTCGCGCCCGATCCTAAGGTTGTCAGGGATCGGCGTGGCGGGCAAGGGGCGCCCGGTATCGGTTCCGGATCCCCCCCGGCTACCGCCGGTGGAAGTCGCGCGAGGAGGCCTGGTCGGTGCACAGCAGGACGACCTCGGCCACCGTGACGTGGTCCGGGCGCGTGGCGGCGAACAGGACCGCCTCGGCCACGTCCTCGGGCGACAGCGGCGTCAGGCCGCGGTAGACCGCCTCGGCCCGCGCCCCGTCCCCGCGGAATCGGACCTGGCTGAACTCGGTCCCGCCGACGAGCCCGGGGTCCACGGTAACGACTCGGACGCCCGTGCCGAGCAGGTCGAGCCGCAGTCCCTCGGTCAGGGCCCGCACGGCGTGCTTCGTGGCGCAGTAGACGTTTCCGCCGGGATAGACCTGCCGTCCCGCGGTGGAGCCGATGTGGATCACGGTGCCCCGTCCCCGGGCGACCATCAGCGGGACGACGGCCCGATCCACGTAGAGGAGCCCCTTCACGTTCGTGTCGATCATCTCCTCCCAGTCCTCGACGGCTCCCTCGTGGAGCTTGTCGAGACCGCGGGACAGCCCCGCGTTGCCGACGAGGACTTCGATCTCCTTCCAGCGATCCGGCAGCCCCGCGACCGCGGCGGAAACCTCCTCCGCCCGTCGCACGTCGAGGACGAGCGCGAGGGCCTCCCCCGCGCCGAGCCGCGCAAGCTCTGCCCGGGCCTGCTCGAGCCGCTCCCGGCGCCTCGCGGCGATGAGGAGCCGCGCCCCCTCGCGGGCGAACGCCCGGGCGCAGGCGAGACCGATCCCGCTCGATGCCCCGGTGATCATGACGACGCGATCGCGCAGGCTCGTCATCCCACCCCTCCCGCGGGCAGATCGGGCATTCTATCCGCCCCCCGCCCCCGCCCCGGGCGCGCCCGCGGTCACGAGGAGAGGGTCGCGGCCTCTCGTCTCGCCAGGTGGTCGAGCACTTCCCGGACGACCTTCGGCGCCTCCTCGATGCAGGAGTTGACCGACACGCCCCGGTAGGAGCTTCCGCACAGGAACAGCCCCGGCCGCTCGCGGCAGCGCCGGGCGATGGTCTCGAGCCGATCGAGGTGGCCCAGGGTGTACTGCGGGATGCCCCGAGGGTGGCGGAAGACGCGCCAGAGCGCGGGCTTCTCGCGGATCCCCATGGCGGTGCCGAGATCTCGGCGGGCGAGGGCGACCAGCTCGGCGTCGGAAAGCTGGATCGCCGCGGGATCGTGGGCGCCGCCGACCATCGCGGTGATCAGGGCGTGGGCCGCCGGGGCGCGGCCCGGAAACATGCTCGAGCACCAGAGCGCGCCGAGGATCCGCAGCCCCTCGCCGCGCGGAGCTAGGAACCCGAAGCCGACCGGCTTCTCGGGGAGGGCGGCCTCCTCGAAGCCGAGGTGGACGACGGCGATGGGCGCCGACGGGATGGAGGCCAGGGCGGCCGCGAGCTCGCCGTCCATGGCCGAGACGAGCTCGGCGGAGACCGAGGCGGGGCAGGCGAGGACCACCGCCGCCGCATCGAGCGGAGCCCCTTCTTCGAGGAAGACGCGGAGCCCCCGCACCCCCATGTGCGCCACCCCCGTCACGCGCCGGCCGAGCAGCAGCGCCGGGCCGAGGTCGCGCGCGATCGCGCGCGGGAGGCTCTCGAGGCCGTCCCGGAAGGAGGTGAGCCGGCCGGCGGGACCCGCAGGCCCTCCCGTGGACCGGCGGCTCCACAGCAGCGACATCATCGCCCGGACGAGGGAGCCGTACTCCCGCTCGAGTTCGCGCATCCTCGGGAAGCAGGCCGGCAACGAGAGGTGCGCGGCGTCTCCGGCGTAGATCCCCGAGACCATCGCGTCCACGAGGATGCGCGCCGCGCCGCCGCCGATCCGCCGCCGCGCGAACTCGAAGACGGACTCGTCGCCCGTGTCCCTTCGGGCAGGCACGAACGGCTCGGCCAGCAGCCTGAGCTTCGCTGCCCAGGGCAGGAGCCCCGATGCGACGAGCGAGGCGGGCCCCTCGGGAACTCTGTGGAGCTTCCCCGCGCGGAAGACGAAGCGACGGCGGGAGGCCGGATCCGCCTGGACGGTCTCGCCCTCGAGCCCGACCTCGCGGGCGAGCTCGAGCGTCGCCGGCGCGTTGTCGAGGAAGGCCGTCGGCCCCCACTCGAGCAGGAAGCCTCGCTCTCGCTCGGTGCGGACGTTGCCTCCCGCCCGCTTCTGCGCTTCGAGGCAGACGACCTCGGCCCTGTCCGCGCGGGCGAGCGCCCGCGCCACGGCGAGCCCCGAGATCCCCCCGCCCACGACGACGACCCGGTCGGCCATCTTCCCGCCCTCCGCCCGTGGGCCCCTGCGCCCGGCCGCGGCATTCTTCCGTCCCGGGCTCCGAAGATCAAGCGAGCGCAGAGCAGCCTGCCGGGCGCCTCCCCGCCGGTGGTAGATTCCACGACTTCGTCGTGTCGCTGAGGAGGAACGCAAATGGTCCGCCGCTTCAAGGATCTCTCGGCGGCCGAGGTCCTCGCCCTCGCCATCTCGCTCGAGGAGGAGGACGGTCGCATCTACCAGGAGTTCGCCCGCCGGCTGCGTCCGGACTTCCCCGAGGCGGCCGCGCAGCTCGACGCCGTGCGGGCGGAGGAGGACCGGCACCGCCACCGCCTGATTGACCTGTACCGCAGGAAGTTCGGCGAGGAGATCCCGCTCGTCCGGAGACAGGACGTCAAGGGGTTCGTCCGGCGCGATCCGCTGAGCGCCCTCGGGCTGCCCTCCGTCGAGCAGATCCGCAGGCGGGTCGCGCTCATGGAACTCGAGACCGCCCGTTTCTACTCCCGCGCCGCCGAGCAGGCGACCGACGCCGAGCTGCGGCAGCTGCTCGGCGACCTCGCCGAGGAGGAGCGGCGCCACGAGGCGCTGTCCGCCGAGATCCATCCGAGCCGCCAGCCGGTGGCCATGCGGGAGCAGGAGAAGGAGGCATCGCGGCGGCTGTTCCTCCTGCAGGTGGTCCAGCCCGGCCTCGCCGGCCTCATGGACGGCTCCGTGTCCACGCTGGCGCCGCTGTTCGCCGCGGCGTTCGCCACGCGGCAGAGCTGGGACGCGTTCCTCGTCGGCATCGCGGCCGCGGTCGGGGCCGGCATCAGCATGGGGTTCGCCGAGGCGCTGAGCGACGACGGCAGCCTCACCGGCCGGGGCAGACCCTGGCTGAGGGGCGGGATCTGCGGCGTGATGACGTTCCTCGGAGGCATGGGCCACGCGCTGCCCTACCTCATCCCGGACTTCCTGGCGGCGACCCTTCTCGCCACCCTCGTCGTCGTCGTGGAGCTGTTCGCGATCGCGTGGGTCAGAAACCGCTACATGGACACGCCGTTCCTGTCGGCGGCTTTCCAGGTGGTGGTGGGAGGTGCGCTCGTCTTCCTGTCCGGAATCCTCATCGGCAGCGCCTGAGCCGGCCGACGTCGGTCAGGTCTCCTCGCCCCGGCCGAGGCCGGGGTCCGGGACCGCGGCCGCTCGATCGCGGCTTCGGCCGGAATGACGGGACGGCCTCGGCGGCCGCAGGCGCCGAGCCGGCTACACCGTCCTCGAGAAGACGAGCGCCTCGGGACGCTTCTCCCGCAGGTAGCGGTCGAAGACCATCGCCACGTTGCGCACGAAGAGGCGGCCGTTGCCCACGATCTCGATCCGGTCCGGGAGGAGCTCGACGAACCCGCTGGCGAGGAGCCCGTCCGGGGCCCGGAGCTCGGCGAGTTCGGCCTCGAAGTAGCGGTCGAAAACGATGCCGAAGCTCTCCTCGATCTCGGTCTTGGCGACCGAGAAGTTGCACATGAGGCGCGTGATGACCTCGCGGCGGATCCGGTCGTCCGGGCTCAGGCGGTAGCCGCGCTCGACCGGAAGCCGGCCCGCCTCGAGCGCCGCGTAGTAGGCGGGCAGCTTCTTGGCGTTCTGCGCGTAGCTGCCGCGGACGTCCGCGATCGCGGAGACTCCGGCGCCGACCATGTCGGAGCCCTTGCGCACCGTGTAGCCCATGAAGTTGCGGGTGAGCCTGCGCTCGGCGACCGCCCTCGCCATCTCGTCGCCGGGCAGCGCGAAGTGGTCCATGCCGATCTGGACGTAGCCGGCCTCGAGCATCCTCTCCCGGCCGATCGAGAACAGACGGAGCTTCGTCTCGGCCGACGGAAGGTCCTCGGGGCGGATGTACTTCTGCTGGGCGCGGATCCACGGAACGTGGGCGTACGAGTAGAGCGCCACCCGGTCCGGGCGCAGGGCGAGCAGGACCTCGATGTTCCGCTCGAAGCTGTCCGGTGTCTGGAGCGGCAGGCCGTAGATCAGGTCCAGGTTGACCGACTCGAACCCGAGCCTGCGGCAGGCCTCGAAGAGGGCGCGCGTCTGCGCCTCGGTCTGGTCCCGGTGGACGGCGGCCTGGACCTCGGGGGTGAAGTCCTGGACCCCCATCGAGACGCGGTTGAAGCCGAGCGAGCGCAGCAGCTCCATCTGCTCGACCGTCGTCACGCGCGGGTCCACCTCGACCGCGATCTCGCCGTCCGGGTCGAGGTCGAAGTCCCGCTCGACCGCGCGGTGCAGCGCCTCGATCTCGGGAAGGTCCAGGTAGGTCGGCGTGCCCCCGCCCCAGTGGTACTGGCTCACGCGGCGCCGGCGCGGGAGGCGGCTGGCGAGCAGCGCGATCTCGCGGTGGAGGTAGCCCAGGTAGCGGGAGGCGACCTCGTGGTTGCGGGTGATGATCACGTTGCAGCCGCAGAACCAGCAGCGCTGCCGGCAGAAGGGGAGGTGGACGTAGAACGACAGAGGCTCGTTCGAGGCCTCGTCGGCCCGCGCCAGGTCCGCGAGGTAGTCGGCCTCGCCGTAGGCGGGCGCGAACTCCACCGCCGTCGGGTACGAGGTGTAGCGCGGGCCGGGCCGGTCGTACCTCCGCAGCAGCTCGAGCGTCAGCTCGACGCGGGACCCGCCGGCGGTCAACTCGGCCTCCGCGGCGAGCCCGCCCGGCGGACCGCGTCCACCAGGGCGGCGACGTTGGCAACCGGGGTCTCCGGGAGGACGCCGTGGCCGAGGTTGAAAATGTGGCCGCTGGCCGCAGCGCCCTCCTCGAGCACGAGGCGCGCCTCCCGCGCGATGGTCTCGGGCGCCGTGAGGAGGACCGCAGGGTCCAAGTTGCCCTGGAGGGCGACGCGCCTTCCGATCCGCCGCGCCGCCTCGGCCAGGCCGACCCTCCAGTCGAGGCCGATCACCTCGGCGCCGGTCTCGGGCATCGCCTCGAGCAGGTGCCCGGCGTCGAGCGCGAAGTAGATGCGCGGGACGCGGCTTTCGCCGAGCGTCTCGACCACGCGCCGCGCGTAGGGGAGCGCGAAGGCGCGGTAGTCGCGCAGGCTCAGGATCCCCGCCCACGAGTCGAACAGCTGCACGGCCTCGGCACCCGCCGCCACCTGGGCGGCGAGCAGCCGCGCGACCACGTCGGCCGCCTTCCCGAGCAGCGCGCGGGCGGCGGAAGGATCGCCGTACAGGAGGCGCTTGACGTTCTCGAAGCTGCGCGAGGCGCCGCCCTCGACGAGATAGGCCGCGAGCGTGAAGGGCGCCGCGGCGAAGCCGATCAGGGGAACCTTCCCGTCGAGCTCGCGGCGGGCGAGTCGGACCGCTTCGAGGAGATACGGGGTCGCCTCTTCGACACCGGGCACGCGCACGCGCTCGATGTCGGAGCGGGACCGCACCGCAGGCTCGATCCGCGGCGCGGGGTCGTAATCGAGCCTGAAGCCCATGCCCTCGGCGGGGAGCAGGATGTCGGAGAAGACGATTGCAGCGTCCACGCCGAAGGCCCGCACGGGCTCGAGCGTGATCTCGACGGCCAGCTCCGGATCCCTGAACAGCGTCAGCAGGTCGTGCCGGGCTCTCAGGCTCTTGTAGCCGGGAAGATAGCGACCCGCCTGCCGCATCAGCCAGATGGGCACCCGCTCGACCGGCTCGAGCCTTGCCGCGCGCAGGAGAAGGTCGTTCATGTTTTTTCGGCTCCCGGGGCGCGCCGGCGCTATTCTTTCGCCCTCGACCGGGAGGGAGCCCGGCCTCTTCATCTTCCTGCACAACCCGGGCCAGAAGCCAGGCCGTCCCGGGCCGGCCGCTGCAACCCGCCGCTGCGCGCCCCGAGCGTCCGGCAGGGCACCGACGAGGCGTCAGCTCGCGGGCAGGATCTGGCGCGCGATGGCGTGGAGCTGCATGAACGAGGTCCCTTCGTAGATCTTCCCGATCTTCGCGTCGCGGTAGTACTTCTCCACGGGGTAGTCGGTCGTGTAGCCGTAGCCGCCGAACAACTCGATGGCGGCCGAGGTGATCCGCTCCGCGGCCTCGCGCGAGTAGAGCTTGGCCATCGCGGCCTCCTTGATGAAGGGCGCCCCGGAGTCCCTCAGGCGCGCCGAGTTGTAGACGAGCAGGCGCGCCGCTTCGAGCTCCATGGCGCAGCGAGCCAGCTCGAAGCGAACCGCCTGGAACTCGCCGATCTTCTTCCCGAACTGCTCCCGCTCCATCGCGTAGCGGCAGGCGGCGTCGAGAGCGGCCTGCCC
Source organism: Acidobacteriota bacterium (assembly GCA_037446795.1). Lineage (GTDB taxonomy): Bacteria > Acidobacteriota > Polarisedimenticolia > Polarisedimenticolales > JBBIHW01 > JBBIHW01. Next base: position 858 of record JBBIHW010000069.1, on the reverse strand, counting down.
GATGCCGAGCATCTGGGCGCCGATACCGATCCGGCCCTCGTTCAGGGTTTCGATCGCGATCCTGTAGCCCTTGCCGAGCTCGCCGAGGAGCCGGTCGGTCGGGATCGAGCAGTCGTCGAGGATCAGCTCGCACGTGCTCGACGCTCGAATGCCGAGCTTGTCCTCGCGCCTTCCGAGCGAAAAGCCCGGATCGCCCCTCTCGACGAGGAAGGCCGAGATGCCGCGGTATCCCTGCGACGGGTCCGCGTTGGCGAACACGATGAAGATCCCGGCCTCGGCCGCGCTCGTGATCCAGAGCTTGCGTCCGTTGAGCGCCCAGCGGTCGCCCCTCCGCTCCGCGCGGCAGCGGAGGGCGAAGGCGTCCGATCCCGAGCCCGCCTCGGACAGCGCGTAGGCCCCGACGGTATCCGAGGCGAGCCGCGGCAGGTAGCGCGCCTTCTGCTCCTCGGTCCCGCTGGCGAGGATCACGTTGTTGACCAGGGTGTTCTGGACGTCCACGAGGATCCCGACGGCGGCGTCGGCGCGGGAGATCTCCTCCACGGCGAGGCAGCTCAGGAAGAAGGAGCCCCCCGCCCCTCCGTGGCTCTCCGGGATGCCGACTCCCATCAGGCCCATCTCGAACAGCTTCGGGATCAGCTCGGCGTCGTAGCGGCCGGCCTCGTCCATCGCGCGCGCGCGCGGGGCGACCTCCCTGTCGGCGAACTCGCGCACGGCGTCGCGAAACGCGGCCTCCTCCTCGGTCAGGTCGGTCAGCGATGGGCGGCTCGTGGAACGCGTGGACATGACGGGCTCCGGGGTCCCTGTCGCGCGCAGGCCGAGCATTATGGTTCGGCTCGCCGCGGCTGGAAAGGCCGCGGC
>JBBIHW010000068.1:0-11705 GCA_037446795.1 Acidobacteriota bacterium | reverse complement strand
CCGCCGGAGCAGGGCGACCGTCCGGGCCGGCAGCCGCCGCGCGATGCGGGCGGCGAACCTCGCTCCCATCCCGCGCGCGGGTGGTAGCTCGCGTACAGCCGCCGAAGCCGCTCGCGGTTCACGTGGGTGTAGATCTGGGTCGTCGCGATGTCGGCGTGCCCGAGCAGCAGCTGGACGGACCGCAGGTCGGCGCCGTGCTCGAGCAGATGGGTCGCGAAGGAGTGCCGCAGCGTGTGCGGCGAGAACCGCGCGCGGATCCCCGCCCGCCGGGCGTGGCCGCGCAGGATCTTCCAGAAGCCCTGCCGGGTCATGGGGCCGCCGCGGTGGTTGACGAAAAGCAGCTCGCTGGCGCGGCCCCGCAACAGCTCCTGGCGCGAGCGGGCAAGGTAGGCGCGGACCGCGGCGACGGCCTCCTCCCCGAGCGGGACGATCCGCTCGCGTCCCCCCTTGCCCGAGCAGCGCACGAACCCGGCCTCGATCTGGACGTTCGCGAGCCGCAACCCGACGAGCTCGCTCACGCGGAGCCCGGTCGCGTAGAGAACCTCGAGCATGGCTGCGTCCCGCAGCCCGAGGACCGTCGCCCGATCGGGGGCGGCGAGCAGCTTCTCGACCTCGTCCGAGTCCAGGACCCTGGGCAGCGTGCGCCACGGCCGCGGGGAATCCAGCGTGGCCGCGGGGTCCTCTCGGATGGTCCCTTCCCGCCGGAGGAAGGCGAAGAATCCCCGGACGGCAGCGAGCCAGCGTGCGACCGACCGCGGAGAGCGCCCTTCCTCCCGGAACCGCCGCAACGCGCGGAGGAGGTCTTCCGCCCCGGCGCTTTCCAGGCGGCGACCCTCCCCGACCATGCGGCGGAGGAGCCCGAGGTCCCGGCGGTACGAGGCGACGGTGTTGCCCGCAAGGCCTCGTTCGGCGACCAGGTAGTCGAGGTAGCGGTCGAGGGCGCCCTCCGCCGGGGCGGGCGGGCGGCTCTTCACGCGCGCTCCTGCGGCGGCGGATTGAGCAGGATCGTCACGGGCCCGTCGTTGACGATCTCGACCTCCATGTGGGCCTGGAACACTCCGGTCGCGACGCGCTCGACGCCTCGCTCCACGAGGCGCTCGACGAAGCGCCGGTAGAGCGCCTCGGCCTCCGCCGGGGGGGCCGCACCGGTGAACGACGGGCGGCGGCCCCTGCGCGTGGAGCCCGCCAGGGTGAACTGCGAGACGACCAAGGCCCCGCCGCCGACCTCGAGCAAGCTGCGGTTCATGCGGCCCTCGCCGTCGGGGAAGATCCGCAGCTCCGCGGTCTTGTCCGCCAGGTAGTCCGCGTGCCTGATCGTGTCTCCCCTCTCGGCGGCGAGCAGCACCACGACGCCCCGACCGATCTCCCCGACGAGGCCGCCGCCGATCCGCACCGCCGCCCGCGACACCCGCTGCAGGAGGACCTTCACGGGCTCTGCCCGGCGCCGGTCGCGCTGTCCGCCGGCGCGAGGTCGGCCCGGCCGGAGGGGACGGTGCCGAGGCTGTCCGAGGAGAAGCTGAAGAGGAATCCTGGGCGCCAGCTGCTCCGCGCGAGCCGCTTCTTGCCGGCATCGCCTTCCTCCCGCTCCTCGAACTCGGGCCCGATGTCGAGGCGGCCGAGCGGCCCGGAAGCGCCGAGGAGCTCGACGCTCATCTCCCAGGTCGGAGCGACGTTCCCCTCCACGGGCGTCGCCCGGACCCACCGCAGCCGGTCGAGGAAATCCTCCACCTTGCCCCCGTCCGCCGGCACCGAGGCACCGGCCTCGTCCACCTGCCACGGCTCCCCTTCCCTCTCCCTTCTCACGTTCAGCGTGCGGCCCGCGCGCTCGATGCGCACCTGCAGGATCTCGGGCACCGACGCGAGGACCAGGCGCTTGTCCCTCAGGTCGCGGGCCTTCCGCTCCATGAGGTCGCGCAGGTCGGAGGCGCGGATCCAGCCCGCCACGGTCGAGCCGAGGCGCCGCGCGGGCCATGGGCCGCCCACCTCCTGCTCCGCCGCGACCTGGACGCGGAACGTCCCTTCCGGCTCGGCGGTCACCTCGGCCTCGAAGGCGGGATCCGCGAAGGCGGCGAGGATCTCGCCCATCTTCGCCGGCTCGACGAGCCGGTCGAGGGCGAGCCGCGCGAGCGAGCGAGCGAGCGAGTCGCACGAGGTCAGGTCGCCGAGGTCGCGGACGGGCTCGCGCACGTTCCATTCGGTCCCCTCGCGCTCGACCACGATCCGTTCCCCGCGCCGGAGGAGCACGATCCGCCGCACGTGCTCCGCATCCACCGGGATCAGACGCTTCTGGCGGAACTCCTCGGGGTCCCGAAGCAATGCCGTGCCCACGGAACCGTCCACGAGGAGGATTCTTCCGTCGCCCACCGACGCGTACCGCTCGAAGCCGACCGGAGACAGCCGGCCGAGGCGCAGCGGACCGACCGGACCCCCTCCTTCGCTCTCGACGCGCAGCTCGGCCTCCGGGGGGGCCAGGCCGAACGGGACCTCGTCGGCTGGCTTCTCCTCGACGACCCTGGAGATGCGCGCGCCCGCCACCGCATCGAGCAACCGATCCACCTGTTCCGCGTCGGCCTCGCTCTCGACGGGCGAGGTCATCCGCCACCGGCGCGCTCCGGCCCGCTCGAGCGCGACCCGGGCCTCGCCCCGAACGAGCTCGATGCGCCGCACCTTCTCCCGGGAGAGGCTCAGGAGGCTCTCCTTGTCGGTTCCAGCCTCCTCGTCCCCGGGAGCGGGGGATCGGTCGAGCCACAGGAGGGCGCCCAGGGCCGCTGCGAGCAGGACCACCAGGGCCGCCAGACCGCGCCGGCTCAAAGCGAGCGACGCCTCCACCAGACGCCGAGCCCGAGGATCACGAGGGCCTCGGGCGCCAAGAGTACGCTGAGCCGGAAGAGGTTCGAGAAACCCGCCTGCGTCATCTCGAGCCGGGACGCGCGGAAGGTCCGCGGCCGCTCCGCCACCAGGTCCTCCTGGCCGGACAGCCACTCCACGACGTTGAGAGCCCACTCGCGGTTGAAGAAATCGCCGATCTGCCCGTTGCGGACCCAGTCCGCGTCTCCGACGACGACGAGGCGGGCTCGCCGGTCCGGGGACGTCCCTGCCTCGCCCGCCTCCGTCGGCGCGGGGCGTTCCGCGGCGACCGCGACGGGGACCGGTCCGTCCCGATCCTCGGCGTCCTGCGACACACGGCCCGTCCGCAGCATGTCGCGCCAGGCCTTCTCCGCCCAGCTCCCCGTTCGCGTCTCGGCGATGACGCGAGCCTCGACGCCCGGAATCCCGCCCTCCGTGCGGGACTCGACCGAGCGGGCCTGGCGAAACAGCACCCGCTCCTCGAAGCCACGATTCACCCCGTGAGGAGGGAAACTCTCCACGATCGGGTCGAGCCCGAGCCGTGCGCCCAGGAACGGGATCTGCTCCCGGTCCACGATCACGTCGTCGCCGACCGCGATCCGGTAGTCGGCGAGCAGCGCTTCGACCCCGGACGCCTCGCCCGGATCCAGCAGAAGCAGCAGGCGCCCGCCCCGGTCGAGGTATCGGCGCAGGGCCGCGACCTCGTGTTCGAGCAGGGGCTTCCGCGGGCCAGCGACGAGGACCACGGCAGCGTCCGCGGGAACCTCCGGTTCGGTGGCGAGGAGCAGCCGCCGGACCTCGAAGTTCTGCTCGCGGAGCGCGTCGGCGAGCAGGCCCAGGCCGGCGGGGGTCTGCTGGTCGTCGGGGGACGGCTCCCCGTGGCCGGTCAGCACGTGGACGAGGTGCGGGCCCGGCCGCGTGACCTTGAGAATCAGATTGGTCACCGCGCCCTCCGTGATGCCGACATTCGGATCGCCCGAGGTCTGGGCGCTCGCCTCGCCGCTGCGCGCCACGAGGACACCCTTGCGCGTCACACGAAGCTGGTCGGCCAGCTGCGGCTCCCGTTCGGGGTCCACGATCCGCCAGGCGATCCGCGGGCTCGCGGCGCGGTAGCGCGCCAGCAGATCCTCGATCTCCTCTCGGGACGGGTCGCCCGCCTGGAGAAAGGCCAGCAGCTCGACCGGCTTGTCGAGGCCGCGCACCACCGAGTTCGTCTGCTCGGACAGCGTGTGGATGCGCTTCTCGGTGGCGTCGTAACGCCACGGGTGGCGAAAGGCCAGGACGTTTCCCGCGATCAGGATTCCGCAGAACAGGGCCGTGCCCGCGGCCGCCTGTACCTGCTCCCGCGTTCCACGGGAGGAGACCGTGCTTCGGAATCCCGCGAGGTTGAGGAAGATCGCCGCCAGCAGGAGGGTCGCCCCTCCGGCGACGTGGATTGCGGTCCACAGGTCGAAGCGCCAGGTGAGCCCGTAGGAGGCGAGCCCGAACAGGAGAAGGACGATCCCGCCCAGTGCCGAGAAGGTGGCGAAGGTCCTCTTCACGCTCACCTCCAGCGCTGGGAGGCCACGACCGCCCGGGCCGTGAACACGCCGAGCGCCAGCAGGGACAGGTAGTACACGACGTCCGGGCTCGTGACGAGACCCTTGGCGAACCCGTCGAAGTGCTCCGGCAAAGAGACCGCCTTGAGAACCTTTCCGAGCCCCTCGCCCACCGCCTCCGCCGGCCAGTCCACCACGAACAGCACCAGGAACAGCACGAAGGAGCCCACCCCTGCGACCACCTGGCTGTCGGTGACGGCGGAGACTGCGAGGCCGAGGGCGGTCAGTGCGGCCGCCGCCAGCGCCAAGCCGAGCAGGCCGGTGAAGATCGGCCCCGGCTCGGGATCGCCGTACTGCAGCAGGACGGCCACGAAAACGCCGCTGGACGCGACGAGGGCGAGGGTGACCGCCAGCAGGCCGAGGTACTTCCCTGCGACCACATGGCCCGGGCCGATGGGTGCGGTCAGGAGCAGTTCGTCCGTGCCCTGCCGCCGTTCCTCCGCGAAGCTGCGCATGGTGACCGCGGGCACGATGAACAACAGCAGGACCACGAGGTTCCGGAACAGGGCCGCGACGACCAGCTCGTTGAGGTTGATCCGCTCCACCAGGGAAGGGTTGGCGGTGATCTGCGCATACAGCGTGTAGTTGCTCAGGACGACGGTGAACTGCGAGACGAGGTTGAAGAAGAAGTAGCCGGCGAGCAGGAGGAACCCGGCACCCACGGTCCAGGCCACCGGGGAGAAGACCTGGCTGCGCAGCTCGCGCAGGGCCACGGCGAGCACCCGGCTCATGCCGGGCCTCCCGCCGCCACGGGCTCGGCCGTCAGGCGGAGGAACGTCTCCTCAAGTCCGCCGGACGCCGCCAGGCGGTCCAAATCGTCCTCCGCGACGATGCGTCCCTGGTGAACGATGACCGCGCGGCGGCACGTCATGGCGACCTCGGGCAGGATGTGGGTGGACAGGAGCACCGTGTGGGCGCCCGCGAGCGAACGGATCAGCTCGCGGATCTCCCGGATCTGCTGGGGGTCGAGCCCGACGGTGGGCTCGTCCAGGACCAGCACCTCGGGCCCGTGGACGAGCGCCTGGGCGAGCCCGACGCGCTGGCGGTAGCCTTTCGAGAGATTCCCGATCAGCCTCCCGCGCACCTCCCCCAAGCCGCACCGCTCGATCGCCTCCGCCACGGCGCGCCGGCGAGCGCCGCGCCGGACGCCGCGCAGCACCGCGCAGAAATGAAGGAACTCGTCCACCGTGTGGTCGTGGTAGAGGGGCGGATGCTCGGGCAGGTAGCCGATCCTCTTCCGGACCTCCATGGGCTGCTCGGCGCAGTCGAACCCTGCGACGCGAGCGGTGCCCCCGTCGGGGGTCAGATAGGTCGAGAAGATGCGGAGCGCGGTGGTCTTTCCGGCTCCGTTCGGCCCGAGGAAGCCCACCACCTCGCCACGGGGCACGGTGAACGACACCCCGTCGAGCGCGGTGATGTCCCCGTATCGCTTGACGAGACCGCGCGCCTCGATCATGGCGCCTTCCAGCACGCCATTTCGGGCCGTGATTCTAGCGAGCGGCCCCGCGGCTCGCAAAAGCTCCGATGCGCTCGCCGAGCGCTCGAGCCTCGGGCACGCCGAGCCTTCGGGCACCCTCGAGCGAGAAGGCCGCTCCTGCGATCACGACGACGCCCAGCCGCGCGAGCTCCCCCGCGATTCCCCCTCCGGGAAGAGACCGCTCCAGGACACCGTGGAGGACGGCGCACCCGCCGCCCATGACGGCCGACAGCGCGACCATGCGGAGGGCGGTCGTCACGGCCCCGCTTCCCCGGAGGCTTCCGAGCCGCCTCCGCAGCGCCGCCGACAGCAGCCCGAGATTGACCCAGGCGGCGAGCGAGGTGCTCGCGGCGAGGCCGAGGAAGGCGGGCCATCCCAGCCGAGGGAACAGCCAGATGAAGAGAAAGTTCGCGCCGATCTTGAGGGCGACAGCGGCAGCCGAGGCGGCGACCGGTGCCCGGGTCTCACCGAGCGCGTAGAAGGTCGGGACCTGGATCTTGGTCACGGCGTAGGCGTAGAGGCCGGCGGCGTAGCAGAGCGTGGCGGCGGCGGTCATGGCCGTGTCGGAGGCGAGGAACTCGCCTCGCTCGAAGAGGACGCGCACGATCGGCTCCCGCAAGGCGACGAGGCCGGCCGTGGCGGGAAGCGTCAGCAGAGCGGCCGCGCGCAGCGAGGCGGCGAGGTTCGAGCGGAGTCCGGCGCGGTCGCCGGTGGCGGCGTCGCGGGACACGTGGACGAGGTTGGCGGTGGCGATCGCCACACCGAAGAGGCCGATGGGGAGCTGCATCAGCCGGAACGCGTAGGCGAGCCACGAGATGGGGCCGTGGCCGAAGCCCGAGGCGAGCATCGTGTCCACCAGGATGTTGAGCTGGGTTGCGGCGAGCCCGAAACTCGCCGGGACCATCAAGCTCGCCACCCGCCGCAGACCCGGGTCCGACAAGTCGAGGTTCCAGCGAAACCGGAATCCGACGCGCCGGAGCGCCGGGACCTGGACGAGGAACTGCAGGGTCCCGCCCGCGAGCGCGCCCCACGCCAGCGAGAGGCCGGGCGGCATCCCCCACGCCCGCAAGACCGGTGACAGCGCCACGACGCCCAGGATCGCGGCGACGTTGAAGAACGCCGGCGCCGCAGCGGGCAGGAAGTACCGGCCGTAGGTGTTCAGCATTCCCATGGCGACCGCAGCGAGCGCCACGAGCAGGAGGAAGGGCGACAGGATCCGGGTCATGGCGACCGCGAGACGGAGTTTGTCGCCGTCGAAGCCCGGGGCGTACAGCTCGAGGATCCACGGCGCGCCGGATGCGATGGCCGCCGTGACCGCGCCGAGGACGACGCACAGCGCGGCGATCACCTGGGCTCCGAGCCGCAGGGCCGCACCGTCGCCCTGTCGCTGCCTCTCGGCGGTGAACGTGGGAACGAACGCGGCCGACAGCGCGCCCTCGGCGAACAGGTCGCGCAGCAGGTTCGGGATCCGGAATGCGGCATAGAACGCGTCGGTGACGATCCCGGCGCCGAAGTAGTAGGCCTGCACCTGCTCGCGGGCGAGGCCGAGGATGCGGCTCAGGAACGTGGCGAAGCTGATGGAGGCGACGCTGCGCAGCAGGCTCGGCGGCTTCGCCATGGTCCTCCGTCACGAGAGCCCGTGCGCGGAGGCCGCGCCGGCTCGAACGGCGACGCATTCTCCGTCAAGCCCGCGACGGCCTCAACCGGTGGCGCTGCGGTCGTCGGCCCTTCCCGTCGAACCCTCCACACCCTCCACCCGCATCCTTGACAGGCGGCGGAGGGGACCGCTACAGTCGGCCGCACCATGGATGCCGGAGACCGCAGCGTCCCGGCACCGGGGACCGGGCGCCAAGGGTCCCGCCGCCTCGATGCGAAGCCGACCGCCGGCCCGGGCCGGCCGAGGAGGAGTGCATGGCCAGCGTGAACAAGGTGATTCTCGTCGGGAACCTCGGACGGGATCCCGAGGTCCGGTACACGCCCGGGGGTACGCCCGTGGCCAACTTCACCCTGGCGACCAACGAACGCTGGACGGATCCCGCGGGAGAGAAGAAGGAGCGGACGGAGTGGCACCGCGTCGTCGTGTGGGGGAAGCAGGCGGAGGTCGCCGGCGAGTACCTCCGGAAGGGACGCCAGGTGTACGTGGAAGGGTCCATCCAGACGCGGGAGTGGACCGATCGCGACGGGAACAAGCGAACCACGACCGAGATCCGCGCCCAGCGCATCCAGCTCCTCGGCCGTCCCGAGGAGCGGCCCGCCGCCGTCTCGCCGGCCGCTGCCGAGGAGGTGGCGGAACCCGAGACCGCCTTCGGCGAGGACGAGGTCCCGTTCTAGCCAGCTCGCGGCGGCGCTGGTCCCTTCGGCCCTTTGAGGGTATAAAGCCGAGGTGCGCCTCCCTCGCTCCCCTGCCCGCGCCCTCTTCGCGGCGTTGGTGGTGTCCCGAACCCTATCGGGGGCCGGAGGCCTCGTCGTGGCGCAGTCGGTGGACGACGTCTATCCGCTGGACCCGCCCGACGGAGCGGTCGTGGGCACGCGGCCGAGGTTCGCCGTCGGCTTCAAGGGGACCGATCTCGTCAAGAGTCAGTTCAAGATCGAACTGAGCAGGGACGGGTTCGAGACGATCGCCTACACCTTCGACGGGCGCGAGGACCGCAACGGCTGGGCCCACACGCCCTTCGACGACGTCCCGGGGGCCGTCTACATGGCGCGCAGGCCGCTCGCCCATGGAACGTACGCCTGGCGCGTGTACGCCTGGAACGGTGTGGAGTGGGTCCGCGGCAAGAGAGCCCACACGCTGATCGTGGACGGCGTGCCCCCGGCGGACGTCCAGGGGCTGCGCGTGCGCGTGGACCGGGACAGGCGGGCCATCCTGCTCGAATGGGACCCGGTCACCGCGGATCGGGAAGGAGGCGCCGAGAGGGTCGCCCTCTATCACGTCTACCGGTACGAGAAGCGTTCCTTCTTCTTCGTCATCCGCCCGTTCGAAATCGGCACCACCGAGAGCACGCGCTTCGAGGACGCCGACCCGCGCGCCCTCGACTCCCGGATGCTCTTCTACAAGGTGACGGCGGAGGACGAGGCCGGCAACGAGGCGGGGCACCGCTACTGAGGCGCCGCGGCGCCCGCGGCGGGCTGGAGCTCTTGCCTCGCCTCGGCCGCCGCCGTGCTCTGGGGGAACCGGGCGATGAGCTCCTCCCACGCCCGGCGGGCCTCGGCCTCCCTTTCCTGGGCGCGGAGCATCCTGCCCAGTTCGAGCAGGGCTATTTCGGCGGGGAAGCCCGCATGCTTCGCGCCCGCGAGCTCGCGCCACAGGGGTTCCGCCTTGGCCGGCTGGCCCGCCGCCAGGTACGCGCGAGCGGCGAGCGCCTTCGCGGAGCCCGCCAGCACGGGGTCGGACGCGGAACGAGCGACCTCCTCGAGAACGCGGGCGGCCTCCTCCGCGCGGGTGGTCCGCAGGAGGGCGGCACCCTTCGAGTAGCGCGCTGCGAGTCCCGGTCCGCTCGGGCCCCCGAGCCCCGCCGCCTTCTCGAAGGCGACGAGCGCGTCCGCGTAGTTCCGCGGAGGCGGGGGGCTTCCAGCCTCCGCGACGTCCACCGCTGGGTAGGCGCGGCTGAGGCCTTCGTTCAGATACTGCGCCGCCTTCTGGACGCTCCTCTGCCTCCAGACGAGCCACCCTGCGCCTGCAGCTGCGGCGACGAGGATCGCTCCCGCGACGGCAGCGACCGCCCGCCAGCGGGCCTCGATCCAGTGCTCGAGTCCCCAGGCGGCCTCGCGCAACTCGTCCTGCCTCAACTCCCTGCGCGTCAATCGGCGAGCCATCCCTTTCCCCTCGGCCGGGGCCGCCCTGGTGGGCCTGGAGGGACTCGAACCCCCGACCAACAGTTTAGGAAACTGCTGCTCTATCCGACCTGAGCTACAGGCCCACGGCTCAATGATACTGGATCAGGCTGAACACATCGGCCTCGCCGAGGGCCTTGCGGCCGCCCAGGAAGGCCAGCTCGACGAGGAAGGCGTAGCCGGCGACCCTGCCGCCGAGCCGCTCGACGAGGCGCCCGGCCGCAGCCGCGGTCCCCCCGGTCGCGAGAAGATCGTCCACCACGAGCACTCGCTCCCCGGACGCGATCGCGTCCCTGTGGACCTCGAGCTTCGCCCTGCCGTACTCGAGGGCGTACTCCTCTTCCTCCTTCTGCCACGGAAGCTTCCCCGGCTTGCGCAGGAGCACGACCCCCAGCGCGAGGTCGCGGGCGACGGCGGCCGCGAGCAGGAACCCGCGAGCCTCCACACCGGCGATGGCGTCGAGCCGGTCGCCGCGGTAGCGCTCGGCGATCCGGTCCACCGCGACCGCGAACGCCTGGGGATCCCGGAAAAGCGGGGTCAGGTCGTAGAAGTTGACGCCCGGCCTGGGGAAGTCGGGGATTTCTCGAATGATCTTCCTGAGCTCCGATACGCGCACGCTGTGTCGAGCCTCCAGGGATGGCCGTCAGACCTCGATCCGGAAGCACCCGAAGCGCCCTTCCGGCTCGACGGCCTGAGCGCGTACGTCTCGGACCGCCGCGTGGCGCGGCCCTCGACGCATCGCCGCCACGAACCGGTCGAGGGCCGCGGCGTCCGCCTCGGCCAGGATCTCCACGTCGCCCGTGGGAAGGTTCCTCACGTAGCCGAGGACACCGAGCTCGTCGGCCACCGCTCTCGCGTACCAGCGGAACCCGACCCCCTGCACCCGGCCCGAGATCCGCAACCGCAGCGCGCGGCGCATCGCTGGTGCACCCGTGTGGTCTGTCATGCTCGATCCGGACGCGGCTTCCCGGCGTACCCTGTCAGCGCCCCGCATGGCGCCGCGCGAGCGCGGTCAGCGTAGCACAATGGGTTTCCGGCGCGTGGTCGGGGCGAGTGGATTTGAACCACCGACTCCCTGGTCCCGAACCAGGTGCGCTACCAGGCTGCGCTACGCCCCGACCGGTTCGCTGCGGCGGGGATGGTACCAAGTCGGGACCGCCCTTTCAATCGGCCCCTCGCCGCTGTCGCCGCTGTGCCGCTTGGCGTCTCACCGAGCCATGCAGCGGATCGCGTAGGCCCCCAGCGCGAGCAGCGCCGCGAACGCCAGCGTCAGCCAGCCGAGGTAGCGCTCGATGAACGGCTTGATGGCAGGACCGATCCGCCCGGCGAGCTCGGCGACCAGGAAGAAGCGCATTCCCCTCCCGAGGAGCGACGCCACGACGAAGGCAGCCATGCCGATTCCGAACACGCCGGCCGCCACGGTGAACACCTTGTACGGGATCGGGGTGAATGCCGCGGTGAAGATCGCCAGGAACGCGTTGTCCTGGTAGGCGCGCTGGACCGTGCGGAAGTTCTCGAGGGTGAAGCCGAACGGCCCGAGGTGGCGGAAGAACAGCGGGCCCAGCACCTGCCACAACCCCCAACCGAGGCCGTAGCCGGCGAGCCCGCCTGCCACGGACCCCAACGTGGTCAATGCCGCGTAGGCGCGCGCCCGCCCGGGTGCCGCGAACACCATCGCCAGCAGCAGGACATCGGGCGGCACCGGAAACACGGAGGACTCGGTGAACGCCAGGGCGAACAGCGCCCATCTCGCCTTCGGGTGTGCCGACCACCGGAGCACCCAGTCGTAGAGGCGGCGATGGAGCCTCCAGACGGCCAACCGCCGCTGCCCGGGCTCCCTCAGACAGTCCACCCGAACCTCCCGACCAGCGGCACGAATCGGCACGGGCCGCACTCGTCCCTCGATACGTTCTCCCCGCGGCGAACGATCTTCCAGAGGGACTGCGCGG
>JBBIHW010000067.1:0-11742 GCA_037446795.1 Acidobacteriota bacterium | reverse complement strand
GGCGCGCCGAGGCGAGCCAGGCCTCGCGCCCGATGGCGACGACCGCGGCATCCGGGCCGCCCGGCACGCCGCGGTCCTCGGGCATCAGCATCAGCAGGCGCTCCATCCCCGCGGCGAACCCGAACCCCGGCATCGCGGGCCCCCCGAGCTCCCGCACGAGACCATCGTACCGCCCGCCCCCCAGGCTCGCGTTCTGAGCGCCGAGGTCTTCGGAGACGACCTCGAACACCGTCCGCCGGTAGTAGTCGAGTCCCCGCACGATCCTCGGATCCACCGCGTGGGGGACGCCGTAGCCGTCGAGCCACCTCCGCACCTCGGCGAGGTGCCCGGCGCACGGCGCGCAGAGCACGTCGAGCACGCTCGGCGCCTGCTCGAGCAGCGCGCGGTCCTGCTCCACCTTGCAGTCGAAGACGCGAAGCGGGTTGTCCTCGTAGCGGCGCCTGCAGTCGGCGCACAGCCGCTCGAGACGCGGCTCGAGCCACGCCCGGAGCGCCTCGCGGTATCCCGGCCGGCACCGATCGTCGCCCACGCTCCCGAGGCGGAGCTTCCAGCCTCGGATGCCGAGCGCCTCGAGAAGGGCCGAGACCATCTCGATCGTCTCCGCGTCCGCGAGCGGCTCGGCCGCTCCCAGCACCTCCGCGCCGATCTGATGGAACTGGCGCTGCCTGCCTTTTTGCGGCCGCTCGCGCCGGAACATGGGCCCGATGTAGTAGAGGCGTTCCGGGTACCCCTCGGCGACGGCGCGATGGAGCGCGTGCTCGACGAACGCTCTGACGACCGAGGCCGTCGCCTCGGGCCGCAGGGTCACCGACTCGTCCCCGACCTCGAAGCTGTACATCTCCTTGCGCACGATGTCCGTGCCCGCGCCCACCGAGCGGGCGAACAGGTCGGTGGCTTCGAGCAGCGGCGTGCGGATCTCGCGGAAGCCGTACCGCTCGAGGACGTCGCGCGTGGTGGCCTCGAGCTCCTGCCAGCGAGCGGCCTCCTCCGGGAGGATGTCCCGCGTGCCTCGGAGGGCGCGGTACTGGCCTTTCACGTCGCGGAAGCTGCCTCCCCGACAAGCGGCGGCGCGGCTTTCTACCACAGCGGCCTGGGCCGGGCAAACGCGGTCCCCGCCGCGGACGAGTCGTGCTTGCGCACCGGAGGACGCGTTTGGGATCATGCCGCCGTGAGCCGGCCCTTGCTCGCGGGCGCCCTCCTCGCCCCCTTGCTGCTGCTCGCCGAGCGAGAGGCGAGCTCGCAGACGTTCCCTTCGGCCTCTCGGGAGGGGCCCGCGCAGTACCCGCCCGCGCTGCCGCGGAGACCAGGACCCTCCCCGCCGCCGATGCGCTTCGCCGTGGTCCGGGAGGTCCCGGTTCCCGGCCCGATCGCCGCGGGACGCCTGCGTCTCGAGGGCGACGGCGTGCACGTGCCGCTGCGGGAGGGCGAGGCCGTCGTGCCCCTCGACCCGGCCGACCCGCCGCGTCTTGTGGACGGACGCCCGGCTGCCGAGGCCGGGGAGTCGGACGGATGGGTGCCCGGCGGCTCGGGCCGCCTCCGGTTCCGCACGCTCCCTGCGGGAACGGTCGAGGCCCAGCGGCGGTGCAGGGGTTGTCGGTCCGGCTGGAAGACCGCGTGGCGGATCCGGGTCGGCTCCGCCACGCCCTCGCCCCCTCTCGTCGTCGGGCCGAGGGTCTGCTACGGCGCGCTCGACAACCAAGTGTACTGCGTGCGCGCGAGCAACGGTCACCGGCTGTGGGCCTCCGAGGTGGGAGACCGCGTGTCCAGGGCCCTCGCGCTGTGGACCGGCGCCTTCGACGCGAGGCGCGAAGGGGATGGCACGGGTCGTTCCGCCGGGCCCGCGACGATCGAGTTCCTCCTCGTCGTGCCCGATGCAGGCGACGCTCTCGTCGCCCTCGATGCCTACGACGGGCGCCAGGCCGCCGCGCACGAGCTGTCGGAATCCCGAGGGCGGCTGATCGGTCCCGCCGTCGTGACCGAGGATGGCCGCATTGTCGTCGCGCGGCAGGGGTACCAGGACTCGGAGGCCGCCCTCGAGTTCCTCGCTCTCGTCCCGAGCGCGCCGGGGGCCGAACGGGGCTCGGCCGACCCTCCGGCCTATAATGGGCCCCCGCCCGACCGGTCCGAGCCGGCCGAGGCGCCTGCGGCGCGATAAAGCGACGACCTCGGCGTCCATCCTCGGCGGGGCCCCGGGATCCGGGAGGAGGAGGCAGCCCCGTGCCGCCGAAGCCCGCACCGACCGCCCTTCGCGGACTCGACCGGCAGGCGCTCCTCGAGATGTACCGGATCATGCTTCTGTCCCGCAAGGTGGACGACAAGGAGATCCAGCTCAAGCGGCAGAACCGGATCTACTTTCAGATCAACGGGGCGGGGCACGAGGCGATCGGCGCGGCGATCGGGCGCGTCTTCCGAGCGGGTCACGACTGGTTCTACTTCTACTATCGGGATCGCGCCGCATGCCTCGCCCTCGGCATGACGCCTTACGACATGTTCCTGCAGGCCGTGGGCTCCGCGGAGGACCTCCAGTCCGGCGGCCGGCAGATGCCGTCCCATTTCTCCTCGCCGCGCCTTCACATCGCGAGCACCTCCTCGCCCACGGGGACCCAGTTCCTCCACGCCGTCGGATGCGCGGAGGCGGGCCTGTACGCGGCGGCTCGGGGCGGCCGGCTCGACATCCCCTTCCGCGGGGACGAGGTCGTGGTCGTCACGTGCGGCGACGGGACCACGAGCGAGGGGGAGTTCTGGGAGGCCCTGTCCACCGCGTCGAACCGCCGGCTGCCGGTGGTCTGGGTGGTCGAGGACAACGGCTACGCGATTTCGGTTCCCGTGGAGGTGAACACGCCGGGCGGCAGCATCAGCCGACTCGTGACGACGTTTCCAGGACTCCTCGTGCGCGAGGTGGACGGCTGCGATCCGGTCGCCTCGGTGGAGGCGCTCGAGGCGGCGGCAGCCCACTGCCGCGCGCGCAAGGGTCCCGCCCTCGTCCACGCCCACGTGATCCGGCCCTACAGCCATTCCCTTTCGGACGACGAGACCCAGTACAAGACGCCCGAGGAGCGCGAGGCCGAAGCGGCGAGGGATCCCCTCCGCACCTTCCCGCAGCTGCTCGTGCGCCAGGGGATCGTCCAGCGGCAGATCCTCGACGCCCTCGACGCCCAGCTCACCGAGGACGTCAACCGCGCCGCCGACGAGGCCCTCGCCGCGGCCCGGCCCGAGCCTCGTTCGGCCCTCCTGTACGTCTACTCGCCGGATGTGGACCCGACCTCGGACGCCTTCCGCTCGCAGCCGCGTCTCGAAGGCTCGCCCGGGACGATGGTGGACCTCCTGAACGCGTGCCTGCGGGACGAGATGCGGCGCGACGAGAGGATCGTGGTGTTCGGCGAGGACGTCGCCGACGCCTCGCGGCCCGAAGCGCTCGAGAAGGTCAAGGGCAAGGGGGGCGTCTTCAAGGTCACGTGGGGGCTGCAGCGCGAGTTCGGGTCCGAACGCGTGTTCAACTCGCCCCTCGCGGAGGCCAACATCGTGGGCCGCGCCATCGGCATGGCGCAGCGCGGGCTCAAGCCCGTCGTCGAGATCCAGTTCTTCGACTACATCTGGCCCGCCTACATGCAGATCCGGAACGAGCTGGCCACGATGCGCTGGCGCTCGAACAACGCGTTCAAGGCGCCCGTCGTCGTGCGGGTGACCTACGGGGGCTACATCCGCGGGGGCGCCATCTACCACAGCCAGACGGGCGCGAGCCTGTTCGCCCACAACCCGGGCCTCCGTGTCGTCTGTCCCTCGAACGCTCTCGACGCCAACGGGCTCCTGCGCACGGCGATCCGGTGCGACGACCCGGTGATCTTCCTCGAGCACAAGCACCTGTACCGGCAGACCTACAACAAGAGCCCCTATCCGGGACCGGACTTCACCGTTCCGTTCGGCAGCGCGTCGGTTTCGCGCGAGGGAAGCGACCTGACGGTGGTGACCTACGGTGCCACCGTTCACCGCGCGCTGCAGGCGGCCAAGCAGGCCGAAGGCCGAGGCGTCTCCGCCGA
Organism: Acidobacteriota bacterium; assembly: GCA_037446795.1. GTDB lineage: Bacteria > Acidobacteriota > Polarisedimenticolia > Polarisedimenticolales > JBBIHW01 > JBBIHW01. Next base: position 7,705 of record JBBIHW010000067.1, on the reverse strand, counting down.
GGTCCTGGACCTGAGATCGCTGTCCCCGTACGACTGGGAGGGCATCCGCGCTTCGGTCCGCAAGACGAGCAAGGCTCTGGTCCTCTACGAGGACGCCCTGTCCTGGGGCTACGGCGCGGAGATCGCGGCCCGGATCGCCGAGGAGCTCCACACCGATCTCGACGCGCCCGTGCGGCGGCTCGCCTCCGCGGACACCTTCGTCGGCTACGCGCCCGAGCTCGAGGACTTCATCCTGCCGCAGGTGGAGGACATCTTCCGGGCGATGCTCGAGCTGGCCTCCTGGTGACCGCGGGCCGCGCCGGCGGCGCGACCCGGACGAGGCAGACCCGAGTGCGGCTGAGGTCGCGAGCGAGGACGACCTCGGCACGGCGCCGAAGCTCCGGCAGCCAGCCTTCCATCTCCGCCGCGCCGGTGACCACGTAGCTCTCGGCCGCGCCCTCGAGCGCGAGAGCCAGGGCCTGCGGGCTGTCGAGGGCCTCGAGGTACACGCCGTCCGTATAGAAGGCGATCGCTCGCGGGAGGTTCCCCAGCCGGTAGCCGAACACCGGGCGGCCGAGCTTCCTGTGGGGTTCGGTGCGCTCGGCGAGCTCCACCGCGAACCGCCGCGCCGACTTGATGGGGTCGAGCGCAGGGTAGACCGTCTGCGCCGTCAGGAGATAGAGGCCCGCGAACGCCGAGACCACGCTCCAAGCGGCGACTGCGGGCCTGCCCGTCGTCGCACCCGCGGCCACGACCACGGCGGCCGCGCCGATGCCGAGGGCCAGGAGGCCGGCGGCGTGGCGCGGCAGCGATTCGACGTGACCGGTTGCCATCCACGCACCCGTCGCCGCGACCGGCATCGCCGCCGAGAGGATGGCGAGCGGGGCTGTGACCCAACGCCGGTGCACGGCCGCGCCCGCCTCGCCGACGAGGCGCGCGACCAGGACCGCCAGGGCCGGATAGACGGGCAGCACGTAGAGGTCCCGCTTCTCGGTCCACGCGGAGAAGAACAGGACGACGAACCCGGCCTGCACGACCAGCAGCCGGCTCCACGGGTCCTCGCGGCGCCTCCAGGCGGCGAGGACCGCTCCGGGAAGCAGCGGGCTCCAGGGAAGCGACTGCACCGGCAGGACCTCGAGGTAGTACCAGAACGGCTGCACGTGGTGCATCCCGTACAGGGCGCGCTCCACCACGTGCCGGCGCAGGGTTTGCGCGAGCGAGTAATCCCCTCCCGCTCCGGTGGAGGCCGGGACCGCCCATGCCAGGACGATCGCCGCCGCGAGCGCCGGGCCCGCCACCGGCGCGAAGCGGCGCCAGGCTGCGAGCTTCCGAGCCCAGGCGAGGGTCAGGAGGGCGATCCCGAGAGGAAGGAGCAGCCCGACCGGCCCCTTGGTGAGCATCGCGAGCCCGGCCGCGGCCCAGAAGACGAGACCCGCCGCCCGGCCGCCGAGCTGTCCGGCTCGCCACGCGGCGAAGGCTGTCACCGCGCCCAGAACGAAGAAGCAGAGGAGCGCGTCGGCCTGCGCAGTCCGGGCCTTGTCCCAGAACAGGTAGGAGGTGGCCAGGACGGCCGGCGCCAGGGCGGCCCCGCGCGCCCCACCGCTTTTCCTGCCGAGCCATGCGACGAGCAGCAGGCTTCCCGCCGAGGCGAGCACGGAAGGCAGCCGCGCCGTCAGCTCGGTGACCCGTCCCGAAGGAAGCGACAGCAGCGCGATCAGCCAGAAAAGGAGCGGCGGCTTGTCGGTGGAGACCTGGCCTAAGATGTGGGGCACGAGCCACCGCCCGTCCCGCACCATCTCCCGCGCTCCCTCGCCGAAGTACGGCTCGTCGGGAGCCCACAGGCCATAGCCCCAGAGGTTCCAGCCGAACAGCAGCAGCGCGAGCAGGACCGTCGTCGCGCCGAGCTTCATTGTGCCCGGGCCACCTCGAGCTCCGGCACGGAGGCCGGCCGCGCGAGGGGAACCGCGGCCGCCTCCCCGTACGTGCGGTCGCACCAGAGGTCCAGGGCGAGGAGGCTGTACAGGGGTTTGCGGTGGTCCGCCCGCCGAGACAGGTGCTCGTCGAGGAGCCGGGCGACGCCCTCGGGCGCCAGGAGGCCCCGCGAGATCACGCGTTCCCGAGCGAAACGCTCGCGAAAGGATTCGCCGAGCCCGTGGAGGATCCATCGCGAGAACGGGATGTTGAACCCGCGCTTGCGCCGCCGCAGGACCTCCGGCGGAACCCGCCGGGCCGCCGCGCGCCGGAGCACGGCCTTCGTCGTCACCCCCCGCAACTTGAAGCTCGAGGGAAGCCGGGCGACATGCTCGGCGAGCTCGTGGTCCAGGAACGGTGCGCGCGCCTCGAGGGAGGCCAGCATGCTCGCCCGGTCCACCTTCGTGAGCAGGTCGTCCTGCAGGTAGAGGGTGAAGTCGAGATAGAGCAGGGCCGACAGGTCGTCCCGCAGCGCCCTCCCCCGCAGCCGCTCTCGGACGGAGCCGAACGGGTCGTCCCCGGACAGCAGGGCCAGCACCCGCGGCGCGAGCACTTCGCCGTGGCGCTCGGGGGGGAGCCCCCCGAACCAGCACGCGTGCCGCTCCAGCCGCTCCCGCTCGCAGGAGGCGGCGAAGCGCTCCAGAAGGTAGTCGAGGCCCACGTTTCCCATCGTCACGGGCGAGGCCGCGCGCGCCGCGCGGAAGACGGTGTGCCGGACCGCGGCCGGCACGGCCCGCCACCACTCGGCGAGGCGGTCGCCCAGGTAGGTCGGATACCCCGCGAACAGCTCGTCCCCGCCCTCTCCGGAAAGCACGACCTTGACCTTCCGGCTCGCCGCGAGCGACAGCAGGTGGGTCGGGATCGTGGAGGCGTCCCCCAGGGGCTCGTCGAACCCCTCGGCCACGCGCCGCAGACCCTCCTCGAGCTGCGCGGGACCGAGGACGACCTCCTCCAGGTCGGCCCCGAAGCGCCGCGCCGTCTCCCGCGCGAACCGGGACTCGTCGAAGGCGCGATCCACGTGGCCCAGGGTGAACGTCGGGACGCCCGGCCCCTCCTGCTCCGAGAGGTGCGCGAGGATCGTCGTGCTGTCCATCCCGCCCGACAGGAACACGCCCACGGGCACGTGACTGCGCTTGCGCCGCCGGACGGCCTCGGCGATCCGCGCGTCGAGCTCCCGCGCGGCGGCGTCGAGCGGCCCGGGGGCGGGCGGGGCATGGTAGGAGTCGGCGAGGTCCCAGTAGCGGGTCACGTCGAGCCTCTGCTCGCGGTGCACGAGCACGTGCGCCGCGGGCAGCTTGCGGATCCCCGCGATCGGTGTGAGGGGGGCGGGAAAGCAATCGTGGAGGAGGTATCTGCGGAGCGCGACGGGATCCAGAGCCCGGGGCACCCGCGGGTGCGCGAGCAGCGCCCGGAGCTCGGAGCCGAACACGAGCTCGCCGTCCCCGGCCCAGTAGAAGAGCGGCTTCTCCCCGGCCCGGTCCCGTCCGGCGAGCAGCAGCCTCCGCTCGGAGTCGAAGATGGCGAAGGCGAACATCCCGTCCAGCCGCTGCGCGAGCCCGACGCCCAGCTCCTCGTAGAGGTGGGGGAGGACCTCGGTGTCCACCCCGGTCCGGAAGCGGTGCCCTCGGGACGAGAGCCATCGCCGCAGCTCGTCGCCGTTGTAGATCTCCCCGTTGCAGACGCTCGTGACGGTCCCCGACTCGTTCGACAGCGGCTCCGCAGACGCCTCCACGTCCACGATCGCCAGGCGTCGGAAGGCGAGATCGCACTGGGGCAGCCGGGCGAAGCCCTCCCCGTCCGGACCGCGATGGGCGAGGGTCCGCGCCATGCGGCGGACGATCTCGCTCCGCTCGGGGTCGAACGGCGCGCGGGAGACGATGCCCGCGATCCCGCACATGACGCCTCACCCTCGACCGGCCGAACCGGGCCCCCCCGGCCCTCCCCTCCCGGCCGCCCTGCGCCTCGTCATCCTGTCTCCGGCGCGATGGCCCGCACAAGCATCAGCACGCGGCCGGCCCTCACCTCCTCGGCGTCGGCGCAGCAGACCTCGACGACCTCGGCCTCGGCGGGCAGGCCCGGCCCTCCGTACAGGACGTGGCTGAAGGTCTTCATGACCTCGACGAGTCCCACCGGATCTCCCTCCCGCACCCTCCGCCCGACCTCCACGAACGGCGGGCCGCCCGGCGACGGGCCGCGATAGAAGACGCCGTCGGTCGGTGCGAGGATCGGGGCGGTCCCCTCCGCCCGTGCGGACGCTCCGCGGCTGCGGGGCCCGGCCGCGGCATCCGAGAGCGCCCCCCCCGCAGGCGCGATCTCGAACAGGAGCTGCCCGTACTCCACCGGGACGGACCGCTCCTCGAGCAGCGACCCCGTGGCGCGCCCCGCGGCGATCTGGGGCAGGACGAGGCGACTGCTGCGGCCGAGCCGGTGGAGGCGACCGATCGGGGTCCCGGCTCCGACCACAGCTTCCGGCCGCAACTCGTGGGTCCACACGCCGAGCGCGGGAGACCGCACCTCGAGGCGCCCCTGCCTGCCCGACTCGACCTTCACCGCGACCACCGCCTCGCTCATTCCGCCAGCACCTTCAGGTCGTGCAGCGACCAGATCCTCGGATTCTTGACCCTGCGGTAGCCGGTGGCCTGATAGGCCATGGCGAGCAGCGCCTCGAGGTAGGCGCGGATCTCGGCCGGTGTGACGACCTCGTCCACGTCGAGGCGGGAGGCCGCGAGCACCGGGTCCATCTCGCGCTCGATCCTCTGCTCCACCGCCTCCATCCCCCGCCGGATCTCCTCGGCCTCCTCGGCGCTGTCCGCGGCGATGCGGAACTCGTCGTCGAGCTTCGTGTGGAACGCCCCGATGGCGAGCGTGCGCCCTTCCATCACCGCGAGCCTCGTCATCGGGGTGGCGAGCTGCGCGACGGGGCGGTACGGCAAGCCCGCCATCGCGTAGTAGCCGGCTCCGGACGCCTTCCGGAGGAGGACCGTGAACATCGGTACCGCGTTGGTGGAGTTCGTGTAGATCAGGCTCGACCCGTAGCCGAGCAGACCCTGCTTCTCGGCCTCGGGTCCGATGTCGAAGCCCGCGACGTCCTGGATCCAGACGAGGGGGATCCCGTCGTCGTTGCACGCCCGCGAGAACTGCGAGATCTTGGCGATCCCCTCGCGGTAGAGGATCCCTCCGGGACGCTTGCGCCGGGGCTCCAGGGGGTGGCCGGACAGCTCGGGGTTGTTGGCGACGAAGCCGGCGTACAGGCCGCCGACGCGGCCCACCCCGCAGATCATTTCCGAGCCGACCTCGGGCCACAGTTCCCAGAACAGCGAATCGTCCAGGAGCCGCGCGAGCACCTGCCGCGGGTCGTAGGCCACGCGATGGTCCGGTGGGAACAGGCCGTCCAACTCTTCCACCGGATAGCGCGGCGGCGCGGGATCCGCTCCGTAGCGGTAGTACTCGCAGGCCGGGCTGGGCAGCTTGGCGACCTCGCGCCGCAGGCACTCGATGAGCGTCGCGTCGTCGGGCACCCGGTAGTCCGCGCAGCGGGACACGTGAACGTGGATGTCGGGGCCACCGATGGACAGCGAGGTGATCTTCTCGGACTTCGCCCCCTTCACGAGGGCCGCGCCTGCGATCACCATGTAGGCTTGCTCGGTCATGTACACGACGTCGCTGATGATCGGCATGTAGCCGCCGCCCGCGATCGAGTCGCCGTGGACGCCCGCCAGCTGCGGGACGCCCGCGGCCGACAGCAGCGCGTTCATCCGGAAGATCGCGCCCGCCCCCGTCCGTCCCGGAAACGTGTGGGACTGCTCCGGCAGGAACAGCCCCGAGCAGTCCACCAGGTAGACGACGGGCAGCCGCAGGCGGAGCGCCATCTCCTGCGCGCGCTGGATCTTCTCGGGCGTCATGGGCCACCAGGATCCCGAGGCCACGGTGTTGTCGTTGGCGATCACGACGACCCACCGGCCGCACACCCGCGTGAACGCCGTGATGACGCCGGCGCCGGGGGAGGTCCTGCGCTCCTCGCCGAACGTGCGCCCGTAGTTGACCAGCGTGCCCACGGGAAGGACCGGCGCCTCGCCGTCTCGGAGCCGCTCGACCCGGTCCCAGGTCGGCAGCTTCCCCTTCTCCGCGACCCGCTGCGCGTATCGTGGGCCCCACCCGGCCCGCACCTCCTCCCGCTTCGCGCGCAGCGAGCGGTTGAGACGCTCCATCGCTTCCCGCTGCGCGCGGTAGGTTTCCTCCGGAAGGAACCGCTCGCGCGGCTCGCCGATCGGCTCGAGGATGACCTTCGCCACGGGAGATCTCAGGAGGCCACCTGCGCGAGCCCCTTGCGCGCGAGGAAGGACAGGTCGTAGTCGCCGCGCCGGAAGTCCTCGTCCTGCAGCACGCGGCGGTGGAAGGAGAGCGTCGTCCGGACCCCTCCGATCCGCATCCGGTCGAGGCAGCCGAGGGCCGCCGCGATGGTCAACTCGCGGCTCGGCGCGTGGACGACGAGCTTGCCGATCATCGAGTCGTAGTGGGGCAGGATCCGGTAGCCGGTCTCCACCGCCGATTCCCACCGGACGCGTGCGCCGTCCAGCTCGGACGGCGGCGCGAGGAAGTCGGTGATGGTCCCCGGGTCCGGCCGGAACCCTTCGTCCGCATCCTCGGCGTTGATCCGCAGCTCGAGGGCGTGGCCTCGAAGCTCGATCTCCTCCTGCCGCAGCGGCAGGGGCTCGAGGGCGGCGATGCGGATCTGCAGGGCGACGAGGTCGGTCCCCGTGACCATCTCGGTGACCGGATGCTCGACCTGCAGCCGCGCGTTCACCTCCATGAAGTACAGGCTCCCGTCCGGGGCGCGGAGGAACTCCACGGTTCCGGCGTTCCGGTAGCCGAGCCCGGCCACGGCCCGGGCCGCACGCTCGCCCATCCGCCGCCTGAGCGGGCCGTCCACGACCGCCGAGGGCGACTCCTCGATGAGCTTCTGGTGGCGGCGCTGGATCGAGCACTCGCGCTCGCCGAGATGGACCGCGTTGCCGAAGGCATCGGCGAGGACCTGGAACTCGATGTGCCGCCCCCCCTCGAGGAACCTCTCGAGATAGAGCGTCGGGTCTCCGAAGGCCTTCTCCGCCTCCTGGCGCGCCAGGGGATAGCTGCGTCGGAGCTCCGCCTCGTTCTCGCAGCGCCGCATGCCGCGCCCCCCGCCGCCCGCGACGGCCTTCAACAGGACGGGGTAGCCGACCTGCGAGGCCGCGGCCACGGCGGCCTCGGCGTCCCGCAGCGGCTCGAGGGGGCCGGGGGTCGTGGGCAGTCCGGCTGCAGCCATGGCCCGCTTGGCCTCGAGCTTGTCCCCCACCCTCCGGATCGCCGAAGCGGGGGGCCCGATGAACGCGATCCCCTGCTGATGGCAGCGCGCAGCGAACCGGGCGTTCTCCGCGAGGAAGCCGTAACCGGGATGGATCGCCTGGCACTCGTACTGCTCGGCGGCCTGGAGCACCGCGCTCTCGTCCAGGTAGGAGCCCTCGGCGCGCGCGGGCCCGATGCACACCGCGCGGTCCGCGTGGCGGAGCCACGGGCCGCCGCGGTCCGCCTCGGAGAAGACGGCGACGGTCTCGATGCCCAGCTCGCGGCACGTTCGGATGACGCGCAGGGCGATCTCCCCGCGATTGGCGATCAGGATGCGGCGGAACACCTCGCGGCCGTCCTCCGGGAGACTTCGGGGCGGAGAAGTCTAGCGTTCGCCCCCGCCGCGGGCCAAGCACGGCCGGCGGCGGGGGAC
>JBBIHW010000066.1:0-11758 GCA_037446795.1 Acidobacteriota bacterium | reverse complement strand
AGCTGGCGCGCAATCCGCCGCCCCCGCCGCCGCTGCAACCGCCGGCGATCTCGTTGAGGTTCATCGGGGTGATCGGGCCGCCCAAGGACAAGATCGCGATCTTCGAGACGGGCAAGGGGCTGCTGCTCGCCAAGAAGGGCGAGGCGGTGCAGGGGGAGTTCCGGGTCGTGGACATCAAGTACCAGTCGGTGGTGATGGGATACACCCGCAAGGAATTCCGTCACGTCACCCGGGAGCTGCCCATGGTGCCGGGCGCCCCGGGCAAGTAGCGAGCACGGACAGGGGGAACGTCGTGGGCACACCGAAAGCGTGTCGCGGATTGGCGATCGTGGCGCTGGCGGTCCTGGCGGCGGGCTGCGCCGCGCAGCGCGCCTACCGGCGCGCGGAGGTGGAGAGCCGCCGGGAGAACTGGGATCAGGCCGTGCTCGGCTACAGCAAGGCCCTCGCGCTCGACCCGGGCAACACCCGCTACGGGGTCGCCCTCGAGCGCGCCAAGCTCAAGGCGTCCGCACAGCACTTCGAGAAGGGCAAGCGCTACGCCTCCGCGGGGCAGTGGGACCTGGCGGTGGCCGAGTTCCAGCAGACGCTGCTGCTGAACCCGGGCAACCAGCACGCGGCCACCGAGCTCGACAAGGCGGTCGCCCGGATCCGACAGCGGGAGGCCGGGCCCTCGGAGATGGAGCGCCTGAAGGAGAAGGCGCGCCGGCAGGCGCTCGCCCCTCCGCGGCTGCCCCCGTCGTCGAACATCACGATCCAGCTCCAGTTCCTCGAGCAGCCTCTCGGGAAGATCTTCGAGTCCCTCAGCAAGGCTTCCGGGATCAACTTCCTCTACGACGACAAGGTGGACCTCAACAAGCCCCAGACGCTCGACATCGGCAACGTGACGCTGGAGAAGGCCCTCGACATCCTCATGCTCCAGACGAAGAACTTCTACAAGGTCATTGACGAGTCCACGCTCCTGATCGCCCCCGACACCCGGCAGAAGCGGCAGGAGTACGACGACCAAGTGATCCGGACCTTCTACCTGTCCAACGCCGAGACCAAGCAGGTCGTCCAGCTGATCCGGGGCCTGCTGAACACCCGCCTGGTGGCCGAGAACGATCAGCTGAACTCCGTCACGATCAAGGACACCCCGGACAAGGTGGCCATCGCCGAGAAGATCATCCAGGCCAACGACAAGTCCAAGGGCGAGATCGTGATCGACGTGGAGCTGCTCGAAATCAACCGCACGGTGGCCAAGAACCTGGGCATCGACCTCTCGAGCAAGACCCTCTCCTTCCAGTTCCGGGATGGCAAGCAGTCGGTCCCGCTCAACAACCTGGAGATCCTGAAGCAGGAAGGGAACTGGCTGGTGGGCATCATCCCCAGCGCGATCCTGAACTTCCTGAAGAGCGACGCAGAGAGCAAGACGATCGCCAAGCCGCAGCTGCGCGTGACGGAGGGCGAGAAGGCCGAGATCCTCATCGGCGACCGCGTGCCGATTCCGACCACGTCGTTCAACACGTCCCAGACCGTGGGCGGGAACATCGTCCCGATCACCTCGTTCGCGTACCAGAACGTGGGGATCACCGTCCAGATCGAGCCGCGCGTGCACCACAACAAAGAGGTCACCCTCAAGGTGCAGGTGGAGGTGAGCCAGCTGTCGGGCTCGGTGACGAGCCCCGGCGGCTTCTCGCAGCCGATCATCGGGACTCGCCAGATCCAGACGGTGATCCGGCTGCGGGACGGTGAGACGAACCTGCTCGCCGGACTGATCCGCAAGGAGGAGCGCGACAGCCGGTCGGGCGTGCCCGGCATCCTGGACACGCCGATCCTCGGACGGATCTTCGGCAACACGGATCAGAGCAAGATCGAAACGGACATCATCCTGACCCTCACGCCCTACATCATCCGGATCCCCGACATCACCGAGGAGGACCTCGCCACGCTCTGGGTCGGAACCGAGGAGCAGGTCCGCCTGCGCGGCCCGGTGCGCGGCGTTCTCGGGGTGTCTCCCTTCGCCCGCGTCGAGGGAGAGGAGGTGGCCGCGGCCCCAGCCGAGGGGGGAGCCGAGAGCCCGCCCGTCGTACCACCCGCTTCCGAACCTGGCGCCCCCGCCGGCGCGGTGGCAGCGCCGCCCCCGACGAGGACAGCTCCGGCGGCGGAGGAGGAGGCCGAGGAGCCTCCCGAAGCCGCCCCGATCGAGGAGGAGGTCGAGGAGGAGCCTCTGCCGGAGGAGGTCGGGCCGGTCCCGGAGCCTCCCGGCCGCGAGCCCGCTCCGGAGGAGCCGCAGCCGACCGGTCCGGCTACGGTGCGGCTCGTCCCGAGCGCACCGTCCTACCGCGTCGGCGACCAGGTCGTCGTCGAGGCGCGGATCGAGGGGGCGCACAACGTGGGCTCCGTCCCGTTCCACCTGCGCTACAACCGGCAAGTGCTCGAGTTCATCCCGCCGGCAGCCGAGGGAGGCTTCCTCAACAGCGACGGGGCGAGCACGGTGTTCCTGGCGACCGCCGCGGCGGGGGGCGGCGAGGTGGTGGTGGGCCTGTCGCGCCTCGGCGTCCCGGAAGGCGTGAACGGATCCGGGACCCTGGCGACCTTCGTCTTCCAGGCGGTCAACCCGGGCGACTGCGGCTTCGCCTTCACCGCGGCGAGCGTGAAGGACCCGCAGGCGCGCAACCTGCCGGCGACGTTCCTGACGACCGGCGTGCAGGTCCTGCCGTGAGGGGGCGATGAGGCGGCGGGCGGCGCTCGGGCGGGCGCGGGGCGTCACGTTCATCGAGCTGGTTTGTGCGACCGCCATCGCCCTGGTTCTCGCTGGCCTGGCGATCCCGGTGGCGCACACGATGGTCAAGCGGCAGAAGGAGCTGGAGCTCAGGAGGGCGCTGCGGGAGATCCGAGCGGCCATTGACCGCTTCCAGGCGGACGTGGAGAGGCTGCCGTCCATGCGGGCCAGGCTCAACCGGGTCAATGAGGAGGGCTACCCGGAAAAGCTGGAATGGCTGTACGAAGGCTTCGACATCGGGGACGCCAAGGGCACGCGCCTGAAGTACCTGAGGCGCCTGCCCCGGGACCCGATGACCGGAAAGGCCGACTGGCTGACGCGATCGAGCCGGGACCGGCCCGGGGCGATGTTCAGCGACGGCATCAACGTCTTCGACGTACATTCTCGGAGCCAGGCGGTGGCCCTCGATGGGACGCGCTATGCCGAGTGGTAGGCGCCGGCCTCGCGGCTTCACGCTCATCGAGCTGCTGGTGGTCATCGCGATCATCGGCATCGTGGTCACCGTCGCGGCGGGCCAGTACCAGAGGTCCATCCAGAAGGCCAAGGAGGCCGTGCTGAAGGAGGATCTCTACATCATGAGGACGGCGATCCATCAGTACTTCGCCGACAAGGGGAAGTACCCGGCGGACCTGCAGACCCTGGTCGAGGAGCGGTACCTGCGGGACGTTCCCGTGGACCCGATCACGAAGAGCCGCGACACGTGGGTCACCGAGTACGCGGAAGCCACCGAGGAGGACGTGTCCACCGAGCCGGGCATTGCCGACGTGAAGAGCGGGGCTCCCGGCGTTTCCCTGGAGGGGGAGCCCTATTCGGACTGGTGATGGCGGCGGCGAGGGGCGACGCCGCGAGGAGGCTGACGACATGAGAATCCCTGCAAACCTGTACGGTGCGGTGGGGGTCGCGGTCGTGATGCTCCTGTTCGTCGCCGGGTGCGAGCAGACGGAGCTGACCGCCCCCGTGGACGGGTTGCTGCTGGTCCAGGCCAACCCGGCCCAGCTGACCATAGACCCGCGCGCGGCCGTCAGCGCCGAGGAGCAGGAGCTGCAGCAGCTGCTCGGCACCGAGGAGCGGCTGGCGTTCACGGACCTGACGGCGCAGGTGTTCGACGCCGACAACCTGGCCGCTCCGAACGTGGCGGTCGTGTTCGAAAGCGAGAAGAGGGCGATCTTCCTGCCCCCCGGCGGGAGCCCGACGAGTTCCACGCCGACGATCCGGACCGACAGCCAGGGCTTCGCCCGCGTGCGCGCGATCTACACCGAGAGCTGCTGCACCGAGGGCCAGTTCAGGGTGTCGGCGCGTTCCGGCGCCCTCGACGGCGAAGCGACGCTGACCCTCGCGGTCGGAGACCCTAATCGGGATCCCCTGGCCTCGATCACGGTGTTCCCGGCGAAGCCGGTGGACCCGCTCGAGGGGGCCCAGGCGGTCGGCCGGCCCGTGGATTTCGACGGGACCGCCTCCCTCGATCCCGACGAGGACCGCATCACGGTGTGGAGGTGGACGATCACGGCCGGGGTCCAGACCGACTGCGCCACGGGTGCGAGCTCCGCTCCGCCGCCGGTCGAGGTGCTAGAGGGACCGACGGTGTCCGGCTTCAGCAGGATCTTCGCCAAGGCGCAGGAGCTGGCCGTGCGGCTCGAGGTCACCGACGATCCCGACGCGCCGGCGAAGTTCGCGGCCGGCGAGCCGGTGACCTACAGCCCGTCGGCGGACAGCGTCGCCGGGTACAAGGTGGTCTGCGTTCTCTGCAGGGAGAACCGAGCTCCGACCGCTCGCATCGCGGGCGAGAGCCAGACCCTCCTGGGGACGCCCGGGCAGATCGAGACGGCGCTTCTCGACGGCACACTTTCGTCGGACCCGGAAACCGCCATTGACGACTACGTGTGGAACTGCGGCAACGGGACGCTGGCCATCGAGACGGGCCTTCCCGCGGGAATGGCGAACTGCCAGTACAAGGTGGACGGCCTCACGCGGACCTACACGGCCAGCCTCGTGGTCAAGGACAAGGGGACCGGGCTGCCCGATCCCAGGACCGGCACGTTCGCCTGTCAGGCGAGCTCCGAGCAGGACACGATCACGATCACCGTGGTGCCACGCCAGTGAGGCGGGAGCTGTCGCGGTCGCGGACGGACCTCCGGGCGCTTTCGGCCAGCCTCGCCGCCAGCGCCTTCCTTCTCGCCGGCTGCGAGAGCTCGCCCCTGTCGGCGCCCAGGGACGGGTCCATCGCTCTGCGGGCGAGCCCTCGCGAGATGTCCGTGGACTTCAACGCGAGCCCCTCGGACGAGGAGTTGCGCCTCCAGGAGCTGCTCGGGATGGAGGACCGCCTGGTCTTCACCGACGTCGTCGCGCAGCTGCTCGACTCGGAGGGGTCGCCGGTCTTCGACGTCCCGGTCACGTTCGCGAGCCAGAGGCCGGCCCGCGTCCTCGACGCCGAGGAGCGGGAGATCACGGACGCGCCGACGGTCCGCACGAACCTCCAGGGCGTGGCGAAGGCGAAGCTCGTCTTCGCCGTATCGCCGAGCTCGGCCGGCACGTTCAAGGCGTTCGCCTCGTCGGGGATCCTGCGCGACGACGAGGATCTCGTCGTGCGGATCGGCCCGCCGAACCGGGATCCCGAGGCGGAGATCGTGGCCGTCCCGGCCCCTCCGGCCGACCTCGAGGAGGGCGCCCAGGCGGTCGGCAGACCCGTCTCGTTCCAGGGGACCGCCTCCAAGGATCCGGACGGGGACCCGATCACGATGTGGCGCTGGACGATCCAGTCCAGCAACCCGGACCCGGGGCGGCCGAACCCGGAGGTCCTCGAGGGACCGGCGGTGTCGGGATTCGAGCGGATCTTCTCGAATGCGCAGCGGCTGACGGTCGAGCTGGAGGTGACCGACGATCCCAGGGCCCCGGAGCGATTCGCCGAGGGTTTCTCGATCGCCTACAGCCCGGTGAACGACGTGATCGCCGACTACCCGATCGTGAGCGTCTTCTGCAGGGAGAACTCGGAGCCGAGTGCGGTCATCGCGGGAACCGACACCGAGCAGGTGCGCGACGTCGTGGGCCGCACGGTGACCGTCCGGCTCGACGGCACGCTCTCGGCCGATCGGGAGACGGCCATTGACGACTACATCTGGGTCTGCGGGAGCGGCCAGCCGGCCATCGAGATCGGCAACGGCGCGAAGGCGGACTGCAAGTACACGGTGGAGAGCACGTCGCGCAGCTACGTGGCGAGCCTTCAGGTGAGGGACCGCGGGACGGGGCTTCCCGATCCCTCCACCGGCACCTTCCCGTGCGCGAAGCTGTCCGAGGCCGACACGATCACGATCGTGGTGTCGCCCCTGGAGCTCTGAGAACGGTGCGGCCGGTGGCGGCGCGGCGCACGGAGCGCGGGCACCTGATCGTGACCCTGATGGTCGCGATCGCCCTCATGGTCATCTTTTCGTCGGTGGCCTTCCAGGCCTGGCGGGACGTCCTTCGGCGGGACCTCGAGGCCGAGATGATGTTCCGCGCGCAGGAAATCGTCCGGGCCCTGCGGCGCTACCGGCAGGACCGCGGAACGCTGCCCACCTCGCTCGACGAGCTCATGGAGCCCGGAAGCCGGGGCCAGTACTTCCTGCGGCGCCTCTACAAGGACCCGCTCGTGAAGCACGGCAAGTGGGGACTGCTCTACCTCTCCCCCCAGGGAGGCCTCCTCGATCCGAACGCGCCCGGGGCGTCCGAGGGCGAGGCGATCGGCGCGCAGTCGTCGGAGCCCACGACCGGGCTGCCGGGCGGGCGCGTGCTGGGCGGATCCGAGGGACCGAAGGAGCTCGCCGGCCTTCCGATCGCGGGTGTGAAGAGCCTCTGCACGGACACGCCCTTCCGCGTCTACAAGGGGCAGAGCATCTACAGCCAGTGGCTGTTCTCGATCTTCGACCTCGAGCTGGCTCGCGGCCCGATCCCCGGCCAGCCGCCCGGTAGCCCGCCCCCGCAGGCGAGACCGCCCGGCGGCCGGACGGGGCCGGGCCAGATCGGCCGCCCGAGCCGCTGAGGGCCCCTCCCGTCCGCTCCGGCGGGCGGTGCTATAGTCTGACGCCTTCGAGGGATCCCGGCGGCCGGAACCCCAGGCGCCGAACCCCTCCACCGAGTCCACCGAAGATGATCCGCAGGGAATCGTTCGAGAACGGCTTGTGCCTGCTCACCGAGTCCATGCCGGACGTCCGTTCCGTGAGCCTCGGCGTCTGGCTCAAGCGCGGCAGCCGGCACGAGCCGGCCTCGCTCAACGGAATCTCCCACTTCATCGAGCACCTGGTCTTCAAGGGGACCGAGCGGCGGACCGCCCGCGAGATCGCCCTCGCCATGGACTCCGTCGGAGGGCAGATGGACGCCTTCACGTCGAAGGAGTACACCTGCTTCTACGCCAAGGTCCTCGACGAGCACGTCTCCACCGCGGTCGAGCTCCTCTCGGACATCGTCCGGAGGCCGAGGTTCGACCCGGCCGAGCTCGAACGGGAGCGCCAGGTGATCGTGGAGGAGATCCGGATGGTCGAGGACACGCCGGAGGAGCTCGTCTACGACCTGTTCTCCAGCCACTTCTACGACGGGCATCCTCTCGGGCGGCCGATCCAGGGGACCGAGCAGACCGTCGGGACGCTCGACCGGAACCGCCTCCTCGACTTCTTCCACAAGGTCTACCTGCCCCAGAACCTGCTGATCGTCGCCGCCGGCAACCTGCGGCACTCGCGCCTGGCGAGGCTCGTCGGCGAGGCGTTCGCGGCGATGACCTCGCGCGACGGCCATCCCCCGCGCACGCGCCCGCCACGGGTGAGAGGGGGAGTGGCGGTGCGGGAGAAGAAGGACCTCGAGCAGCTCCACCTGCTCCTCGGCCTCCCGGCCTTCCCCGAGAACTTCGCTGGCCGCTACGCCCTGTTCACCCTGAACGCCCTGCTCGGGGGGACGATGTCCTCCCGGCTCTTCCAGAAGATCCGCGAGGAGCGGGGGCTCGCCTACACGGTCTATTCCGCCGTGAACGCGTTCCTGGACACGGGCGTGCTCATGGTGTACGCGGCGACGAGCCCGTCCCGGGCGCGCGAGGTCCTGGGGCTCGTCCTCCAGGAGCTCGCCGAGCTGCGCGACAAGGGCCCCACGCCGCAGGAGCTCGACGTGGCCAGGGAGCACCTCAAGGGGAGCCTGATGCTGTCGCTCGAGTCCACATCCTCGCGGATGTCGAACCTGGCGAGACAGGAGATCTATTTCGGGCGCCAGTTCACGCTCGGGGAAGTGCTCGCCGGCCTCGACGCCGTCACGGTGGAGTCGGTGCACGACGTGAGCCGCCAGCTGTTCCGCAACGGGCGGCTCGCTCTCGCGGCCGTCGGCCGCCTCGGCCGACAGAAGATCTCCGAGCAGGAGCTGGTGCTTTGAGCGCGGGGGAAGAGGCGAGGGTCCTCGTGCGGCGCGTGCCGGGCGGGGACGACCTCCCGCTGCCGGACCGAGCCAGTCCCGGGGCCGCCGGCTTCGATCTCCGGGCGCGGCTCGACTCCCCACTCGTGCTGGCGCCGGGCGGGCGGGCGCTGGTGCCGACGGGCGTCGCCATCGCCCTGCCCGCAGGCTACGAGGCCCAGGTCCGCCCCCGGAGCGGGCTCGCGATCCGGTCGGGATTGACCCTTCTGAACTCGCCGGGCACGATTGACCCGGACTACCGGGGAGAGATTTACGTGGTCCTGGTCAACCTCGGCGACGCGCCGGTAACCGTCGAGCGCGGGGACCGGATCGCGCAGCTCGTCGTCCAGCCCCTCGCCCGCGTCCGCCTCGAGGAGGCCACGAGCCTTCCCGCGACCGCCCGGGGCGCGGGAGGGTTCGGCCACACCGGGAGCCGGTAGTGGCGGTGCGGGTGGTCCCGCTGGGGAGCGGCTCGAGCGGCAACGCCACCCTGGTCGAGATGGGACGGTCCCGCTGGCTCGTGGATGCCGGCCTCGCGCCGCGGACCCTGGCCGAGCGGCTCCGCTCCGTGGGTGTGGAGCCGCGCTCCCTCTGCGGGATCCTGCTCTCGCACGAGCATCACGACCATGCGAAGGGGGTCGAGGTCTTCTCGCGCACGCACGGGGTCCTCGTGGTCTCGACGATGGAGACGCTCGAGGCGCTGAACCTGTCGCCGAAGCACCTCGGGGCGTTCCAGCCCATGGCGCCGGGCCGGCGGCTCGACCTCGGGGAGGTCGAAGTGGACCCGTTCCCGGTCCCCCACGATGCGGCGTGCCCGGTCGGGTTCGTGGTGTCGTGGCGGGGCGTTCGGGTCGGCGTGGCGACCGATCTCGGACAGGCCACCTCCCTCGTCGTCGAGCGCCTCCGCGGCTGCCACCTGCTGATGGTGGAGGCGAACCACGACGACCGCATGCTCTTCGAGGGACCGTATCCGTGGCACCTCAAGCAGCGAGTCGGCGGACGGCTCGGCCACCTCTCGAACGAAGAGGCGGCCGCGCTCCTCTCGCGCACGGCCGGGCCGGACTGTCGCGCCGTCGTCCTCGCCCACCTGTCCGAGCAGAACAACACGCCCGCGCTCGCGCGGCGGGCCGCCTCGACGGCGCTCGCCCGCGTGGGGCTGCGGCGGTTCGACATGCGTGTCGCGGAGCGGCGGGGGCCCACCCCAGCTGTCCTGATCGAGGGTGCGCCGTGATCGCCCGGTACACCCTGCCCGAGATGGAGGAACTGTGGAGCGAGCGCTCGCGCTTCGCCGCGTGGCTCGAGGTCGAACTCGCCGTCTGCGAGGTCCTCGGCCAGCGCGGGATCGTCCCGGCCGCCGACCTCGAGGCCATCCGAGCCCGCGCCTCTTTCGACCTCGACCGCATCCGCGAGATCGAGGCCGCGGTCCGCCACGACGTGATCGCATTCCTCCAGAGCGTGACCGAGCGCGTGGGGGAGGCGAGCCGCTGGATCCACTACGGCCTCACCTCCTCCGACGTCGTGGATACGGCGCAGGCCCTTCTGCTCGTGAGGGCCGCGGACCGCATTCTGGAGGAGCTCGACCGGCTCCTCGAGGTCCTCAAGCGGCGCGCCCTCGAGCACCGGCAGACCCTCGCGGTGGGCCGCACCCACGGGGTGCACGCCGAGCCCTACGCCTTCGGCCTGAAGTTCGCTTCCTGGTACGCGGAGATGCGCCGCAATCGCGCTCGCCTCGAGGCCGCCCGCGAAGAGGTCCGCGTCGGGAAGATCTCGGGCGCCGTCGGCACGTACGCCCACCTCCCGCCCGACGTGGAGGCGGCAGCGCTCGGTCGGCTCGGCCTGAAGGTCGAGACGATCTCCACCCAGGTCGTCCCGCGCGACCGCCACGCGGCGTTCGTCGCGGCTCTCGGGATCCTGGCGTCCTCGGTGGACCGCATTGCCACCGAGATCCGGCACCTGCAGCGCACCGAGGTGCGCGAGGCCGAGGAGCCCTTCGAGCCCGGCCAGAAGGGCTCTTCGGCGATGCCGCACAAGAGGAACCCGGTCGGCTGCGAGAACCTGTCGGGCCTCGCGCGCCTCGTCCGCGGCCACGTGCAGGCGGCGCTCGAGGACATCCCGCTCTGGCACGAGCGGGACATCTCCCACTCCTCCGTGGAACGGGTGATCCTGCCGGACTCGACCACGCTCTGCCACTTCATGCTCCGGCGTCTCGCCGGGATCCTCGAGGGTCTGCTCGTCTACCCGGACGCGATGCTCGAGAACCTGGCGAGGACCCGCGGTCTCGTCTACTCCCAGGCCGTTCTCCTCGCCCTGACCCGCGCGGGGCTCGCGCGGGAGAAGGCCTATGCGCTCGTGCAGCAGGCGGCCATGAGGGTCTGGGCGGGCGGCGGCGACTTCCGGCGGGTCCTGTCCGAGGACCCCGAGGTGCGGAAGGTCCTCCCTCCGGGCGAGCTCGACCGCTGCTTCGATCCCCAGCAGGCGCTGCGGCACGCGGGCGCCGTCTTCGAGCGCGTCTTCGGCCAGCCGTTATAATCGGCTATCGCATGTGCGGCATCTTCGGGATCTTCGGCCACCCGGAAGCGGCGAAGATCGCCTACCTCGGCCTCTACGCGCTGCAGCACCGCGGGCAGGAGTCCGCGGGGATCGTGACCGCCGAGGGCGCGACCCTGCACCGTCGCGTCGGCATGGGCCACGTGGCCGACGTCTTCTCGCGCGACGTGCTCGAGGGACTGCCCGGGACCTCGGCCATCGGCCACGTTCGGTACTCCACCGCCGGAGACTCCGTCGCCGCCAACGCGCAGCCGTTCCTGCTCCGGCACCACCGAGGCCCCATCGCCGTGGCGCACAACGGCAACCTCGTGGACGCGGCGCTCGTGCGGGGCGAGCTCGAGGCCGAGGGCTCGATCTTTCAGACGATGACGGACACGGAGACGATCCTCCACCTCGTCGCTCGATCGCGGGCGGCCGACGTGGCCGACGCCATCGTGGACTCCCTGAGGCAGATGCGAGGGGCCTTCTCCCTGCTGTTCCTCGTGCCGGGGCGCCTCGTGGCGGTGCGCGATCCGTGGGGCTTCAGGCCCCTGTGCGTGGGGCGGCTCGACGGGTCGTGGGTCGTGGCGAGCGAGACGTGCGCGTTCGACCTGATCGGCGCCCGGCACGTGCGGGACGTGGGGCGGGGCGAGGTCCTGGTGGTGGACGTCGCAGGCGAGCACTCGACGAGGCCCTTCAGCCCGGCCCCGGCAGCGCCGTGCGCCTTCGAGCACGTCTACTTCGCCCGGCCGGACAGCGTCGTTTTCGGTCGGTCCGTGCAGGCGGCCCGCAAGCGCATGGGTGCACAGCTGTGGCGGGAGCATCCCGCCCCGGCCGACCTGGTGGTCCCCGTCCCCGACTCCGGGATGTTCGCCGCCCTCGGCTACGCCGAGGCGAGCGGCATCCCGTACGGGATGGGCCTCGTCCGCAACCACTACGTCGGGCGGACCTTCATCGAGCCCGAGCAGCAAATCCGCGACTTCGGCGTGCGGATCAAGCTGAACCCGGTGCGCGAGGCGCTCGCCGGCCGGCGGATCGCTCTGATCGACGACTCGATCGTGCGGGGGACGA
>JBBIHW010000065.1:0-11776 GCA_037446795.1 Acidobacteriota bacterium | reverse complement strand
GCCCGGCAGGCCCGACCTCGCCGCCTGGTACCGCAACGAGCGGAGGATCGCTTGACATGGGTCTCACGAGGCGGTTCCCCACGTTCTCGCGATGGCTCCGCGCCGTCCCGCGGCGCCGGTTCACCGGCTGTCTCTGAATCCGTCGCGCGTGCTCGCGGCGCCGCGCTCTCCGGCCGGCTCGACCGGTGTCCGAGCCTTGCGCGCGGCGGTTGACACGGGACCGCTCGCCGGCTAGAAGAGCCGCCGAGGGCGAAGGTGAACACTCCTGCCAAGCGGCTCTACCGCTCCCGCGGGGACCGCGTCATCGGCGGGGTGTGCGGGGGGCTCGGCGCCTACTTCGGTCTCGACCCCGTGCTCTTCCGCGTCCTCTGGATCGTGGCGGCGGTCGCCGGCGGCCTGGGGATCGTGGCCTACGTCGTCGCCCTCGTCATCATCCCCCTCGAGCCGGACGCCCCGGCCAGCGCCCCCGGAAAGCATTGAAAACATCGGGAGGAGTCATGGCAACGAAAGACCCGCGCGTGGACGCCTACATCGCGAACGCGGCCGAGTTCGCGAGGCCGATCCTCGAGCACATCCGGGCGCTCGTTCACAGGGCCTGCCCGGAGGTGCAGGAAACGATGAAGTGGTCCTTCCCCCACTTCGAGTACAGGGGGATCCTCTGCAGCATGGCGGCTTTCAAGCGCCACTGCGCGTTCGGCTTCTGGAAGGCCTCGATGATGAAGGACCCGGACGGGATCCTCGCCTCCGCGGGCGCCGAAGCGATGGGGCACCTGGGCAGGATCGCGAACCTCGCCGATCTCCCGCCAGACAGGGTCATGATCAGGTACGTCCGGGAGGCTGCGAAGCTCAACGACCAGGGGGTCAAGGTTCCGAGGGCGAAGCCCGCGGCGAAGAAGCCGGTCACGGTTCCCGCGGACCTCTCCGTGGCGTTGAAGAAGAACAAGAGGGCTCGGGAGACGTTCGAGCGGCTCGCCCCCTCCCACAGACGCGAGTACGTCGAGTGGATCACGGAAGCGAAGAAGGACGCCACGCGGGCGCGGCGGCTCGCGACCGCGATCGAATGGCTCGCCGAGGGGAAGACCCGGAACTGGAAGTACGAGAGGAGCTGACGACCCCCGCAGGAACCGAGCATGGTTGCCGATCGAGACGGCGTCCCGCCCCTGCACTCGGCCTCCGTGCGCTTCTTCGAGACCCAGTTCGAGCGGCAGGTCCGCGAGAAGGACTTCGCGCTCAACCCCTTCGAGAGCCTCGCGCTGGACTATCTCGCGGGAGATCTCCTCGACCTCGGGTGCGGCCTCGGCAACCTGTCCCTCGAGGCTGCGCGCCGCGGCTGCCGCGTGACGGCGATCGACGGGAGCCCGACGGCGATCCGCAGGATCCGCGAGGCGGCGGAACAGGAGTCGCTGGCCGTGACGGCCCTGATCGCCGACCTCGAGGAGTACGTCGTGGACCGGGACTACGACACCATCGTCGCCATCGGTCTCCTCATGTTCATGCGGCGCGAGCCCGCGCTCGCGCTGCTCTCGCAGATCCAGGAGCGAGTCCGGCCGGGCGGCCGCGCCATCGTGAACGTGCTCGTCGAGGGGACGACCTATCGCCACATGTTCGACCCCGAACACCACTGCCTGTTCGGCCCCGAGGAGCTCCGAGAGCGCTTCGCAGGCTGGAACGTCCTCGCCTGGAGGCCCGAGACCTTCCCCGCGCCGCGCGGAACCCTCAAGGTCTTCACCACGATCGTCGCGGAGAAGCCGGGCAACCCGTAGAGGCGCGAGGTCCTCTCGCCGAGGGCCTCCGGTCTTCCCGAAGGGCGGGATCTTGTTCGCGCCCGCGTCGAGGCGGACCGGCGGCGCTTCAGAGAGGAACCCGTCAGTCCCGTCGCTTCGCGTCGCCAGGCTCGCGCGCCGTGACGCTCCTCCTCGCCCCATCGTGGACAGCCCGCAGGTCGCGGAGCCCCTTCGCGTCACGGACGATGCCGTAGTCCGCCTCCACCAGCACCGGCTCGCCCTCTGGCGTGATCGCGCGCAGGTAGATCTTCCACGGGGAGGCGAGCGCGGCCACCTCGAGGAGCTCGAGTCCCCTCGCGTCCTCGGGCTCTTCCGCTGCCACTGCGAAGTCGCAGCGCCGGTGCTCGGTGGCGATCTCGAGCCATGGTTTCCGCTCCTCCGGCGGAGCGCCGGGCGGACTGTAGCCCGCCGCCATCATGACGTCGCGACCCCCGTCACGCTCATCGTGCAGCACGGTCCACACGGCGTCCTCGACCGTGATCAACGGGGCCTCCATCCAGGCCGCGTCTCCGGGCTCCGCTCCCTCGGGCACGAGCACGCCAATGTGCTCGTAGTCCAGCCGCCCCTTCGAGAGGATCGAGGCGGCCGCCGAGACCGGGAGCTCGGCGACGCTGCGGAGGTTCCGCAGAAGGACGGTCCCGCGCGGCATGCCCTCCTGGGGAAAGTAAACGGCCTCCACGCGCTCGTCCTCGCCTGCCCGGGCGAGGGTCTCCGGAAACGGAAACGGGAAAACGAGCACCGACAGCACGGCGGCGACCGCCGCCACGTGGGCCTGGCCGCGATTCTCTGTCATCGTCATAGGGACTCCTCCGACGCGCGTCCGATCGCGCGAGATTCCGTTTCGCCCGAGAGGGTCCGTCTCACTTGTCGTCCTCCTCTTCCTCCAGCGCCTGCTCGCACTGCGCGGCGGCGGAGATGATCTCGCGCTCGTTCTCAGCCGACCGGAGCAGGCACCCGCACGTGTAGCAGCGGTTGAAATTCACCGGGTCGGCCGAGTACCTCTCCAAGCACGCGTCGGAGCACTGCCGCAGCCGATCCGTGTCCCACGCGGGAGCGGGTCCGCCGCCCCCCGGCGCGGAAGGCTCGCGGCCGAGCTCCACGCCGCTGATGCTCGTCAGGCCGACCGCCAGGACGAGGACGACAAGGGCGACCCCGCCCCCCTTCCGAAACCCCCTGACCGTGATTCTCACCTCGTTCCTCCATCGCCTCCCTTCGACCGCTCCGCGGGGCCTCCGGAGCGCTCGCGCGCGGCTGCTTCGAAGGATCGTCCGGCAGGAAAGGGGGGTCAAGAGGCGCTCGCGGACGGTGTTTCCAAAGGGAAACATCCGCGGCGCGAACGGTGGAACGTGGGACGCGAGACCGGGGGCCGCCGCTACTTCTTCGTCTGGCCCGTGCCGTCCCGGGCCGCGGCGCCTTCGAGCCGGGCGAGCTCCTCCTCGATGATGCTCTTGAACTCCTGGATCGGCTTCGCGCCGACGACCATGCGGCCATTGATGAAGAAGGAGGGGGTGCCGGTCACGCCGGCGGCGCTGCCGTCCTCGAAGCCGGCGCGAATGGCCGCCTCGTGCCGGTCCGACTCGAGACACGCGGTGAAGGCGGCGAGGTCGAGGCCGAGGTCGGTGGCCCGCTTCTTGAGATCGGCGTCCCCGAGGTCGCCCGACACCTCCATCAGGTTGTCGTAGTACTCCCAGTACTTGCCCTGATCGCCGGCGCAGCGCGCGGCCTCCGAGGCGGGGAAGGCCCGCTGGTGGAAGCTCAGGGGGTAGTCGCGGAACACGTATCTCACCTTGCCCTTGTATTCCTCGAGGAGCTGCTCGACGGTCGGGTGACTGCGGCGGCAGAACGGGCACTGGAAATCCGCGAATTCCACGAGCGTGATGGGCGCGTTCTCGGGCCCGCGAGCCGGCTCTCCAGGAGGGATCGGCACCTGCACCCTGGGGGGATCGAGGAGGAACCGCAGACCGGCTCGCTGCCGCAGCTCGCGGTAGAATTCCGCCCGGCGCTCGGCGAC
This sequence comes from Acidobacteriota bacterium, assembly GCA_037446795.1. GTDB lineage: Bacteria > Acidobacteriota > Polarisedimenticolia > Polarisedimenticolales > JBBIHW01 > JBBIHW01. Next base: position 7,981 of record JBBIHW010000065.1, on the reverse strand, counting down.
CTTCTGCGCGCGCAGGCTCTGCTTGATCTGCTCGCTTACCTCCTCCTTCGCGCGCCCGCCGAACCTCGCCTTGTTCTTGTCGTAGAAGGAGCTGATCTCCTCCTCGGTCGGCTGTGCCGCCTTGTCCTCGACCTCGGCCTTCAGCAGGTCCGCCACCGAGAGGTTTCGCGCCGCTGCCTCCTTCTCGACGAGCTTCTGGTCGGCGAGCCGCTCGAAGGCGGCCCTCCTGGCCGCGTACTCGTTCTGCCGCACCTCCCGCAACTGCGGGGCCGCCGCGCGGTCCACCTCCTCCAGCGTGATGGGAAGGTCGCCGAGGTATCCGGCCACCGTCGAGCCGGCCGGGGAGGACGCCGGCGCGGCTTGCGCCTCGGAGCCTTCCTTGGAACCTTCCTTTTGCTTCTTCGCCCACAGGGGGCTCGCGGCGACGGCGAGAAGGACGAAAGCGGAGAAGAGGAGCCGGTGCGACCTCATCGTTCGTCTCTCCACATGAAGCGGACCCGCGTCCGGGCCGCCGCGAGCTCCCCGGCGGGGCGTTGCACCCGTCGGCGGCGCCGGAACCGCGCCAATATACACGGGCCCTTCCGGGCCGTCCATCGCGGGCGCGGGAGGCCGCGCCGCTCCGCTATCATGGGGGGGCGGTCCTGCATCGCGCGAGGGTGCGAGGCGGATCCAATGGCCGAGCGTGCCGTGATCGTGGTGGGAGGCGGGCTCGCCGGCAGCGAGGCCGCCTGGCAGATCGCGCGGCGCGGCGTACCGGTCCGCCTCTACGAGATGCGGCCCACGCGGCAGACCCCCGCGCACCGCACCGGCTGGTTGGCCGAGCTGGTCTGCTCCAACTCCCTGAAATCGCTCGAACCCGCCACGCCGCACGGCCTCCTCAAGCAGGAGATGTCCCTGCTCGGCTCCCTCGTCCTCGACTGCGCCCACAGGGCCCGCGTGCCGGCCGGCGCGGCGCTCGCCGTGGACCGGGAGCGCTTCTCGGAGGAGGTGACCCGGGCGATCCTCTCGGAGCCGCTCGTCGAGGTGGTGCGGGAGGAGGTGACCGAGATCCCCGAGCAGGGCCCGGTCGTCCTCGCCGTCGGCCCCCTCGTCGCCGAGCGCCTCGCCGCCGCCATCGCTCGCTTCGCGGGCGAGGACTACCTCTACTTCTACGATGCGATCGCTCCCGTCCTCGAGGCGGACAGCCTCGATCTGTCGGTCGTCTTCCCGGCCTCCCGCTACGGCAAGGGGGACGACCGCGGCTACCTCAACTGCCCGATGACGCAGGAGGAGTACGACTCCTTCGTCGCCGACCTGCTGTCCGCCGAGACCGCGACGACGCACGAGTTCGACGCGACGCCGTTGTTCGAAGGCTGCCTCCCGATCGAGGAGATGGCGAGGCGCGGGCGCGACACCCTGCGCTTCGGCCCGCTGAGGCCCGTCGGCCTGCGCGACCCCAGGACGGGCCGCAGGCCCCATGCGGTCGTCCAGCTCCGCCAGGACAACCTCGCCGCGGAGCACTACTCGATGGTCGGCTTCCAGACGCGGTTGCGGTGGCCCGAGCAGAGGCGGGTGTTCCGCAGGATCCCCGGGCTCGCCCGAGCCGAGTTCGTCCGCTACGGGCAGGTCCACCGCAACTGCTACGTCAACGCGCCGCGCCTGCTCGAGGAGACGCTGCAGGCCCGCCGTCGGCCCGACCTCCTGTTCGCCGGACAGGTGTCCGGTGTCGAGGGCTACACGGAGTCGGCGGCGACGGGGCTGCTGGCCGGGATCAATGCCGCGCGCCTCGCGAAGGGGCTCGAGCCGGTGCGGCTCGCCCCGGAGACGATGCTCGGCGCCCTCTGCCGTTACATCTCCCGCGCCGACCCCGAAGGCTACCAGCCGACGAACGCGGCGTTCGGGCTGCTTCCCGACCCGCCCGCCGAAGCCCGCGGCAAGCGGGAGAGGCGGGAAGCCAGAGCGAGGCGGGCCATCGCTGCCCTCGAGCAGTGGATCGCCCGCACGGGGGAGGCTGTGGCGGTGGGGAGCCCCGGGTGAGCCCGCCGGACGCGTACGCGGCCGCCGTCGAGAGCTTCCTCGCCTACCTCCGCGACCAGCGCCAGGCGTCGGCCGAGACGCTTCGAGCGTACCGGGCCGACCTGGCGCAACTCGGCGAGTTCCTCGCCGAGCGGTCCGGCGGGGGCGCCGGGCGACCGCCGGCCGCGCTCGATGCCCTCGCCGTTCGCGCCTTCGTGGCGGCCCTCCATCGGCGCGGCCTCGGCAAGTCGTCCATCGCGCGCAAGCTCGCCACCGTCCGGTCGTTCCTCCGGCACGCGGTGCGGGAAGGCCGCGCCTCATCCAACCCGGCCGCGGACGTGCGCGGGCCGAGGCCCCCCCGCCCCCTCCCGCGAAACCTGACCGTGGACGAGGTGTTCGCACTGCTGGACGGCATCCAGGACGGCGGCGTGGCGGCGCTGCGCGACCGCGCGATCCTCGAGCTTCTCTACGCCACGGGGATGCGCGTCGGCGAGCTCGTGTCTCTCGACCTCGCCGACATGGACCTCGCCGGAGGGATGGTCCGGATCTTGGGGAAGGGACGCAAGGAGCGCGTCGTCCCCTTCGGGCGGAAGGCCCAGGACGCCCTGCGGCGCTGGCTCGAGGCCGCGCGGGCTCTGCGCCGGTCCTCCTCCGACCCGTCGGAGGCCCTGTTCCTGAACCGGCGCGGGGGACGCCTCACGGACCGCAGCGTCCGCAGGATCCTCGACCGCAGGCTGCGGGAGGTCGCCCTCGCCTGCCGCGTCAGTCCGCACGCGCTCCGCCACTCCTTCGCGAGCCACATGCTCGGGGCCGGCGCCGACCTGCGAGCGATCCAGGAACTGCTCGGCCACGCCTCCCTCTCGACGACCCAGCGTTACACCCACGTGAGCGCCGAGGCCCTGATGGCCGTCTACGACTCCGCCCACCCTCGCGCGCGCCGGCGGGCCCGGCCGCAGGATCCCCCTTGACGGCCCCGGGCCGCGAGCGGTTCGAGCAGGCGGCGATCGAGGCGGCCAGGCGGGCCGGCGAGGTGATCGCCCGGCGCTTCCGCCGGGCCTCGCGCCTTCGGGTCGAGGTCAAGGGCCTGCACGATTTCGTGACGGAGGTGGATCGCGAGGCCGAGGCAGCCGCGGTCGGCCACCTCGCCTCGGCCTTCCCGGGCGTGCCGGTCATGGCCGAGGAAGGCTCGCCCGAGGCTCCGGCGGCAGGCCTGCGCTGGATCGTGGACCCGCTCGACGGGACGACGAACTTCGTGCACGGCGTGCCGTTCGTCGCCGTGTCCGTCGCGCTCGAGGAGCCCGACGGAATCGTCGCGGGGGCGGTCTGCGATCCGCTCCACGGGGAGATCTTTCACGCCCGGCGGGACGGGGGCGCCTGGCTCGACGGCAAGCCGATCCGCTGCTCGACGGCCTCCCGCCTCGAGCACGCCCTGATCGCGACGGGGTTCCCGTTCCGCGAGCTCGGGCGTCTCGACCGCTACCTCGGGGCCTTCGCGACCTTCGTCCGCAGCACCGCCGGGCTGAGGCGCACGGGCTCCGCCTCCCTCGACCTCGCCTACACCGCCTGCGGGCGCTACGACGGCTTCTGGGAGGTCGGCCTGTCGCGCTGGGATCTCGCCGCGGGGACCCTCCTCGTCCGGGAGGCGGGCGGCGTGGTGACGGATGTGAAGGGCGGGGGCGACTACCTGGAGGCGGGAGACCTCGTGGCGGCGGCACCCGGCATCCACGGCGCGATGCTCGCCGTGGCGCGCGAGTGGTTCTCGTGAAGGCGCCTTACGGCGCCTCGGTCTCCTCCGCCGGGGCGGCCGCGACCGGAGCGACCTCCTCTTGCTTGTAGAGGTACTTGATGGAGTGCTTGAAGACGAGCAGGTTCGGCGCGCCGACCCGGTTCACCTTGATGCAGGCGCGGTCGTACCACTCGATGTGACCCCGCAGCTCCTCGCCGCTGTCGAGAACGACGACCATCGGGGTCTTGTTGTTCATCTGCTTCAGGTAGTAGAAGGCCTCGGCGCTGGTGGACTCGGGAGGCAGCGGACGGCGGCGCGGCTGCGGGCCGGGTGCTCCCCCGTGCCCGTAGTCCCTCTGCGGAACGCCTTGGGGCGGCGGGCTCGAGACGGGAACCCGGTTCGGGCCGTACTTCTCCTTCAGCTCCGCGAGGTTCGGACGGACGAGCTTTCGGTTCACCATTGGACGTTCTCCTCGACTGCCGCGGGGGCGAAGGGGTGCACCCTCGCCGCCGGTTCCTGTCGCATCCGCCTTCCCCGCGGCACCTCCACCGTTCCGTTCGGGCACCATCGGACCGGGCTGGCACGCGCCGTAGTCCGCGCCTGCGTTCCGAGTGTGCGCGGGCTTCCGACCGGAAGGTGCCCAAAACTTAACACCAGCCTGGGGGGGCGCGCAACTGCCCAGACCCTACCGCGACTCCCGGCCCGTCTCGCCGAAGACCCCGATCGGAACCTCCCAAGGGAGCGAGAGCCGATCCCGGTAACCGGAAGCGACCTCCACCGTGGCCTCCGTCCAGAGCCGTTCGAGATAGTCGTCGAGGGCCTTCCGGAACTTGTCCTCGAGGAGCTTCTGTCTCAGCTCCTCCCGGACCTCTTCGAGGCTCTTGCGGCGCGTCTCGGTCCGGCTCTCCACGCGGACGATGTGGAAGCCGCTGGGCGTTTCCAGAACGGGCCCGACCTCGCCGACGGGAAGACTGAAGACGATCGCCTCGAGCTCCGGCAGCAGGTCTCCCCGGCGGACGGGTCCGATCAGCCCGCCTGCGTCCCGGGTTCCCGCCTCGGACGCCTCCCGCGCGATCGCCGCGAAGTCCGCGCCCGGCTCCGCGGCCCGGCGGCGGAGATCCGCGGCCTCCTGCCGCTTCCGGTCGCGCTCGTCGGCCGAGGCGACGAGAACGATCTCCCGGAAGGTGGCCTCGGCGGGGACGTCGAACTCGGCGCCGTGCTCCCGGTAGTAGGCCTCGATCTCCGCGTCTCCGACCGAGACCCGGTCGCGGACCTCCGCTTCCACGACCTGGCGCGGCGCGTAGTACTCGAGCAGCCGTTTCCGGAACTCCTCGAGGGTCAGGCTCTCCTGCGCGAGGAGCCGCTCGAGCTCGCGCTCGCTCTCGATCTGCTGCTGCTCGCGAAACCCCTTGAGGATCGCTTCGGCCATCTTGTCCATGTCGAAGACGCGCTCGGCGCGGTGCAGCAGGAGTTTCCGCTCGATGAGGTTGCGGAGCATCTGGCTGCGGGCGAGGGCGACCTCCTCGTCGAGCCGCGCGCCCGACAGGCTCCTGTAGAGCTCGGCGACCGCCGCCTGCTCCTCCGCGTCGAGATCCGAACGGGTGATGATCTCGTCGTTGACCTTGGCGACGATCTCCTCGACGACCTCGGCCCGCGCCCCTCCCCGGAGGGCGAGCAGGGCAGCGAGGACCGAGGCCGCGACCATCCTGGACATGAACCCGCCTGCTCCTCGAAGATTCTAGAACATGCGCGGCTACGGGGCCGGTCCCTCTCGCGGGCGCGCGCGCAGCTCCTCGAGCGGCCGTACGACGCCGCCCCGCACGACGTAGCGGAGCTTCCTCAGGTTTGAGATGTCCGCCGCGGGGTCGCCGGCGACGACCAACAGGTCCGCCAGCTTCCCGGCCTCGATCGTGCCCAGGTCGGCGAGGCGCCCCATGGCGAGGGCACCGCTGCGTGTCGAGGCGACGAGGACGTCCATGGGCCGCATCCCCGCCTCCTGCATCGCCTCCATCTCGGCGTACACCGACGGGCCGTGGAGCGTGAGCGGGTTGCCCGCATCGGTCCCCATCGCGACCGGGATTCCAGCCGCGTGGACGCGGCGGAGGTTGTCGGCCATGAGGAGGCGGCGCGCCTCGTAGCCGGCCTTCTTCCGCTCGTGCAGGGCGCGGTCCACGCGGCCGCTGCCGAGGCTCGCCGTCTCGGCGACGCGGGCGAGCGTTTCCGGGTCCACGCAGCCGTTCGGGTCGTCCACGGCCGGCGCCCGGCTCTCGAGCACGTGCTCGGAGAGGCGCCGGTAGCCCTCGAGAACGGTCAGCGTCGGGCAGAAGACGGCGCCCGCCGAGCGAGCCAGCTCGATGAACTCGTCGTCCACGCGGGCGTCCCACACCCCGTGGACGAGGACTCTCGCCCCGGCGCGCAGCGCGGCCTTCGCCGAGCCGAGCTCCATCGCGTGCGCGACCAGGGGGAGGCCGAGCCGCTTCCCCTCCTCGCCCGCCGCCGCGACCACCGCGGACATGTCCTCGAAGGGCCGGCCGGCCTCCTCGACGAACCAGACCTTCACCGCCGCTGCACCGCGGGCGGCGAGGTACCGCACGGCACGCCGCGCGGCGTCGGCATCCGCCAGGTACACGAACTGCCGCTCCGCGGGGAGATTGACCCAGTAGTCGAGAGTGGACAGCAGCGGCCCCGCGGCCGCGACACGGGGTGCGAGCGTGTCGTTCTCGGCGCGCTCTGCGAGCGAAAGCGTCCACGGGTAGCCGCCCACGTCGAAGACCGCGGTCACGCCCGAGCAGAGGTAGGACCGGAAGAAGGGCTCGGGATGCGCCCGAATCCGCGCGACGACGTCCTCGTAGGGGTAGCGGTCGCGCACGTCGAGCGCGTCGGGACGGCCGTCCACCCATCCGGTCTGCGAGAAGTGGACGTGGGCGTCCACGAGCCCCGGCGTGATCCAGAGCCCCGTCACGTCCACCGCGCCGACCCCCTCGGGAACGGGGCAGGCGCTGCGCGGGCCGGCGCACTCGATCCTGCCGCCGCGCATGAGGACGACCGCGCCGGCGACGGGCGCGCCTCCGTTCCCGTCGAGCAGCGTCCCGCCGACGAGGGCGCGTGGGGGGGGCGGCGTGCCCGGCGGAGCGTCGAAGGCCGAGCTGACCGCGATGCGCCAGCCCGCGGGAGTCCTCAAGAAGAAGCGCTCGGACAGGCCATGGCGCTCCTGCTCGCCGCGGCGCACCCGGTAGCGATACGTTCCGTACACGACGCCGGGTGCCACGGGGACGAGCCGCAGGTCCTCAGCCTCGAAGGCGTCGGGCCAGCGGGAGCCCGCCTCCCGGGCCAGCTCCTCGTAGCCCAGCACGAACCCCTCGGGGCCGGTCCGGGCCAGGGTCGGCGCGTCGAGGTAGCAGGCCAGGTAGGCCTCGCGGTCCTTCCGCCGAATGGCATCGAGGTTGGCCTCGAAGAGCTTCCTCGCGGCTTCGAGCTCGAGGTCCGAGCCCTCGGTCGCCCGGCAGGGCGCCGCGAGGGAAACGACGACCAGGATCCACGCGACGCCGCGTCGCGGTGCAGGAGCGCGCATCGGGAACCTCCCGGACGGGCGCCGGGGTGCCGAGGGCGACCGTCGTCGTCGCGCGACCGGAGCGGGGGCGCGGCCCGCGCGTTTTCGGCGCCGAGCGGATTCTGCCACGGGTGACGGTCTCCCGTGGGATCCTGCGCCTCCATGACCCTGCTCCCCGAGGCGCCTCAGCGGCCCGGGCCCTTCTCTCCTCCTTCCTCGGGCACGTACCGGAAAGGGAGGTTCTCCTCGTGGATGACGACCCGGGCTTCCCGTCGCAGCTCCTCGAGGAGCGTCTCGGCGCCGATCTGGTAGCGCTCGGCGAGAAGGGTCTCCCGCGCGATCTCGCGCAGCGCCTCCGGACTCGACCGCGAGAGGTCCGGCAGAGCCTCGAGCAGGTAGACCGCATAGCCGCCCTCGATCTCGACGGGCGGGCTCAGCTCGCCGGGCTTCAGCCGCCTCAGGAGCGACTGGGCCGCCGGCGGGGCCTGCGCCAGGGCGACCTCCGCGGGCAGGGGCGCGGCCTCCGGCCGCCCGGCAGGACCCGCCACGCGCTCGAAGTCCTGCGGCCGCTCCCGCAGCGCCTCGAACGCCCGCCTCGCCTCTTCGAGCGTGCGGAAGACCGCTCGGCGCAGGTAGGGCCTCGGCGCGGGCTCGAGCTGCCGGCGGTGGCTCGCCACGTAGGCGTCCGCCTCCGCCTCCGTCACCTTCGC
>JBBIHW010000064.1:3670-11819 GCA_037446795.1 Acidobacteriota bacterium | reverse complement strand
AGGCGACGTGACCGACCCGCCGCCGTTCGACGCGCTTGCCACCGTGACCCACGCGAGGCTGCGGGCCGCGCAGGGGGACGTCGCGGGGGCGCGCCGCCTGCTCAAGACCCTCCTTGCGCGGCGGCCCGACGATCCGGAGGCCCGCGCGCTTCTCGCCCGCCTCTGCGGTCTCGAGCAGAGCGAGCCGGAGGACCCGTCGCTCGAGCCCCTCGAGCCGCCCGTGCCGGGGGACCCGGCGGCGCTCGCGGCTTCGTTTCGCAGCGCCCTGAACGCCGCGCAACCCCGAGGCGCGGGCCAGAGGAAGGCCGAGAGGCTCCGCGCGCTCCTCGGTCGCATCGCCGCACGCCGGGGAGCGTCCGGTGCTCGATGACGTGCTGGAGGAGCTTCTCGGGCGCGTCGAGGGCTGCCGCGCCGCGTTCCTCCTCGGGCTCGACGGGATGATCGTCGCAGGCTCCGGCGAGGGCGGCCGCGAGGCGTGGGAGCTCGCGGCGGCCTCCTACGCCGACCTGACGCGCCGCGCCGCGCGCGTGAACGAGGAAGCGGCTCTCGGCGTTCCGGCGGAGCTCGTGGTCTGCTCCGCCGCGGGGACGCTCGCGCTCCGCGTCGTCCGGTCGGACTACGCGATCCTCGTCGCGCTCGGTCCCGGGGGAAGCCTCGGGCGAGCCCGCTTCGAGCTGCGAAAGGCGGCCGAACGCCTCGAAACGGAGCTGTAAGCTCGAGCGAGCCGCGACGAGCCGCAGGGTTGAGACCGCCTGGGGGCGGGTGTACCCTTCACCGTCCCCCTCGAGGAAGGGCCGCTCGTGGATGCGAAGGAACTGCGGGAACTCATCGAGCTGATCCAAAGGAGCAGCTTCCACACCTTCGAGCTCGAGCGCGAGGGGTTCCGCCTGAAGCTGGTGAAGTCCAACGCGTCGCACTCGACGGCGGCGGCGCCGTCCCTGGCCGCGCCGGCCGACCCGGGCCCGGCGGCGGTCGGCAAGCCGCCGGAGGTCGCCCCCGGTCCGCCCGGCGCGCTCGAGACCGGGTTCGTCGAGGTGACCTCTCCGATCGTCGGCACCTTCTATCGGCAGCCGAGCCCGGGCGCTGCGCCGTTCGTCGAGGTGGGAGATCGCGTGAAGAAGGGCCAGGTGCTGTGCCTGGTCGAGGCCATGAAGCTCATGAACGAGATCGAGGCGGAGGTGGACGCCGAGGTCGTGGAGATCCTGGTGGCCAACGGCCAGCCCGTGGAGTACGGCGAGGTGCTGTTCCGGCTCCGGCCGCTGTCCTAGTCAGCCCGCCCGATGGTTCATGAAGCGCCGTCTGCGGCGGCGGATCCGAGGCGGGATTCCTGCTTTCGCCGGAATGCCGGTGCCTCCGCCACCCCCGCGAAAGCCGGGGTCCAGGTCCACCTCCGCGGTTCCGCCATCGTCCTTCGTGGATCGTCGAGGCGAGCGGGAGCATGTTCCGCAAGATCCTGATCGCGAACCGAGGCGAGATCGCGCTCCGGATCATCTGGGCGTGCCGCGAGCTCGGCATTCGCACCGTGGCGGTCTACTCCACCGCGGACCGCGACTCGCTGCACGTGAAGTTCGCCGACGAGGACGTGTGCATCGGGCCGCCGCCGAACAAGGACTCCTATCTCAACCTCTCGGCGATCCTGTCGGCCGCGGAAATCACGGGCGCCGAGGCCGTCCACCCGGGCTACGGGTTCCTGGCGGAGTCGGCCCAGTTCGCCGAGGTGTGCCGCGACTGCGGCCTCGTGTTCATCGGACCCCCGCCCGAGGTGATCCGCGCCATGGGCGACAAGGCAGGGGCGATCCGAACCGTCCAGGCCGCGGGCGTGCCGACGATTCCCGGAAGCGGGGTCGTGGAGTCTGCCGAGGAGGCCCTGGCCGAGGCGGAGAGGGTCGGCCCCCCGGTCCTGATCAAGGCGTCGGCGGGCGGAGGCGGGCGAGGGATGCGCCTGGCGCGGGACCTGGGAGAGGTCGGGTCGCTGTTCGAGCAGGCCCGCGCCGAGGCGCAGGCCGCCTTCGGGGTCCCCGACGTCTACGTGGAGAAGCACCTCGCCGCGCCTCGCCACGTGGAGTTCCAGATCCTCGGAGACACGCACGGCAATCTGGTCCACCTCTTCGAGCGGGAGTGCTCGATCCAGCGCCGCCACCAGAAGCTGCTCGAGGAGTCCCCCTCCACCGCGTTCCAGGCGGACCTGCGCGAGCGCATGGCGGAGGCGGCCCTGAGCGCGGCGCGCGCGGTGGGTTACGTCAACGCGGGAACGGTGGAGTTCCTGCTGGACGAGGACGGCTCCTTCTACTTCATCGAGATGAACACGCGGATCCAGGTCGAGCACCCGGTCACCGAGATGGTCACGGGGATCGACCTGATCAAGGAGCAGATCCGGATCGCGGCGGGCGAGCCGATCTCCTTCACGCAGGAGGAGGTTTCGATCAACGGCCACGCGATCGAGTGCCGCATCAACGCCGAGGATCCGGACACGTTCGCCCCGAGCCCCGGGCGCATCCACACGTTCCATCTGCCCGGGGGGCCGGGAATCCGGGTGGACACCGCGTGCTACGCCGAGGCCGTGGTCCCTCCCTACTACGACTCGATGATCGCCAAGCTGATCGCCCACGGGAACACGCGCGGGGAGGCGATCCTGCGCATGCGGCGGGCGCTCGAGTCGTTCGTGATCGAGGGGATCCGGACCAACATTCCTCTGCACCAGCGCGTCCTGGCCGAGGAGGACTTCGTCCGCGGCAGGCTGTCCACCCGGTTCATGGAGCGCTTCCTGCCCCGTCCCAAGGCGGCTCCGGCCGCGTAGCCCCCCTCCAGGCCCGTGGCGCCGGGCTCCTGGTGCCGAAAAATGTCTTTGGCCCCGTTTCCTTGACAATAATTTTCACGGAACCTAGATTCGGCTCCCGCCTCGTTGGCTCGCTAGAGGTTCTTCTGGGTCCTTCGTAGACGAACCGAGCGATCCGCATTGCCGAGCAGGGAACGGGGCCTAGATTAGGCGCCGGGAGGCGGGGAGGTTCATGGCCGTCAAGCTCGGGGAGATGCTGCTCAAGGCCGGGCTGATCACCCCGGCCCAGCTCCAGCAGGCCCTCGAAGCGCAGAAGAAGACGGGCAACAAGCTCGGCTACAACCTAGTCAAGCTCGGTGTCGTCACCGAGGACGACATCACCCAGCTCCTCTCGGACCAGTACGGGGTTCCCTCCATCAACCTCCGCCACTTCGAGATCGACGACTCGGTCATCAAGCTGATTCCCGCGGAGGTGGCCCAGAAGTACCTGGTCATCCCCGTCAACCGCACCGGCGCCACCCTCACGATCGCCATGGCGGATCCCACCAACGTGTTCGCCATGGACGACATCAAGTTCATGACCGGCTACAACGTGGAGCCCGTGGTCGCCAGCGAGGTGGCGATCCGGGAGTCCCTGGACAAGTACTACGGCTCCTCTCATGCCCTCGAGCTCAAGAAGGTCATGGACGAGATGGCGGAGATGGAGACCGAGGCGCTCGAGCTCATGGAGGAGGAGGAGGAGCTCGACGTCCACAAGCTCGAGGCCGCCACCGAGGAGGCGCCCGTCGTCCGCCTCGTGAACATCATCCTCACCGACTCCATCAAGAAAAATGCCTCGGACATTCACATCGAGCCGTACGAGAAGGACTTCCGCGTCCGGTACCGCATTGACGGCGTGCTGTACGAGATCATGCACCCGCCGCTGAAGCTGAAGGACGCCGTGATCAGCCGGATCAAGATCATGGCGAAGCTGGACATCTCGGAGAAGCGCCTGCCCCAGGACGGTCGGATCAAGATCAAGATGAAGGTCCAGGGCAAGACGCGGGAGATGGACTACCGCGTGTCGGTCCTGCCGACGCTGTTCGGCGAGAAGATCGTGCTGCGTCTGCTGGACAAGGAGAACCTGGTCCTGGACATGACCCGGCTCGGTTTCGAGCCGGAGTCGCTGCTGAAGTTCGAGCGCGCGATCCTGAAGCCCTACGGGATGGTCCTGGTGACGGGACCGACCGGATCCGGCAAGACGAACACCCTATACTCCTCCATCTCCCGGATCAACACGCCGGAAACCAACATCCTGACCGCCGAAGATCCGGTGGAGTTCAACCTCCACGGGATCAACCAGGTCCAGATGAAGGAGCAGATCGGGCTGAACTTCGCCACCGCGCTGCGCGCCTTCCTGCGGCAGGATCCGAACATCATCCTGGTGGGCGAGATCCGCGACTTCGAGACGGCGGAGATCGCGGTCAAGGCCGCGCTCACGGGGCACTTGGTCCTGTCCACGCTCCATACCAACGACGCGCCGTCCACCATCAACCGGCTGATGAACATGGGGATCGAGCCGTTCCTGGTGGCAACCTCGGTGAACCTGATCTGCGCGCAGCGGCTCGTTCGGAGGATCTGCAAGGACTGCAAGGAGGAGATCCACATGCCCTCGCAGGCCCTCGTGGACATCGGGTTTCCCCTTGACGAGGCGCCGCGCGTGAAGCTGTACAAGGGACGGGGCTGCCCCTCGTGCAACAACACCGGGTACCGGGGCCGGGTGGGGCTGTTCGAGGTCATGGAGCTGAGCGACGAGATCCGCGAGCTGATCCTGTCCGGTGCCTCGGCCATGGAGCTGAGGCGGAAGGCGATCGAGGAGGGGATGATCTCGCTGCGCGCGTCGGGACTCCGGAAGCTGCGGGAGGGCGTCACGACCGTGGAGGAGGTCGTCCGCGAGACGGTGCTCTGAGGGCTCGACCCCGGAGCCGCCGCGAGGAGCCGTCATGGCCGTCACGATGCACCAGCTTCTGAAGACCCTGGTGGACCAGGGCGGGACCGACCTTCACGTGACCACCAACTCGCCGCCCCAGATCCGCATCGACGGGCGCATGGTGCCCCTGCAGCTGCCGCCGCTGACGGCGGCCGAGACCAAGCAGCTCATCTACAGCGTGCTCACGGACAACCAGAAGCATCGGCTGGAGGAGACCCTGGAGCTCGACTTCTCCTTCGGGGTCAAGGGGCTCGCCCGGTTCCGGGCCAACGTCTTCTTCCAGCGGGGAGCGATCGCGGGGGCGTTCCGCACGATCCCGTGGCAGATCCGGGGCTTCAGGGAGCTCGGCCTCCCGGACGTGGTCGCCTCCCTGTGCGAGAAGCCCCGCGGGCTGGTCCTGGTGACGGGGCCGACCGGCTCCGGAAAGTCCACGACGCTCGCCGCGATGCTGGACAAGGTCAACACGGAACGGCGCGAGCACATCGTGACCATCGAGGACCCGATCGAGTACCTGCACTCCCACAAGAGCTGTCTCGTCAACCAGCGCGAGCTCCACGCCGACACCCACAGCTTCCCGAACGCGCTCCGCTCGGTCCTGCGGCAGGATCCGGACGTGGTCCTCATCGGCGAGATGCGGGATCTGGAGACGATCGAGTCGGCGTTGCGCATCGCCGAGACGGGCCACCTCACCTTCGCGACCCTGCACACCAACTCGGCCGCCCAGACCATCAACCGGATCATTGACGTGTTCCCGGCGCACCAGCAGCCGCAGATCCGCGCGCAGCTGTCGTTCGTGCTGGAGGGAATCCTCTGCCAGTCGCTGCTGCCGCGGGCGAACGGCCACGGTCGGGTCCTGGCAGTGGAGATCCTGATCCCGAACTCCGCCATCCGGAATTTTATTATTGATTAGTAGTTCAACGAGATCTACTCGGCCATGCAGACCGGCCAGGCGCAGCACGGAATGCAGACGTTCAACCAGTCGCTCGCCAGCCTCTACTTCAAGAAGCAGATCAGCCTCCAGACGGCCCTGTCCGTGTCCTCGAACCCGGACGAGCTGCAGGAGATGATCCAGCGCGGGGCCGGGGTCGTCCCGACGGTCCCCGCCTCGGTCGCCGCGGCGGCGATGCGCCGGCCCGCGGAGCGGCGCTAGCCGGCCGGCGGGCCGTCGCAGCGCCCGGAGGAGGAGGAGCCCATGCCGAACTACTCGTGGAAGGGCCGCACACGGGCCGGGAAGGTCCAGGAGGGCGTGCTGGTCGCCGACAGCAAGGACGCGGTCATCACCACGCTCCGCAAGCAGCAGATCCTCGTGACGGCCGTCACCGAGAAGGGAAAGGAGTTCGCCCTGCCCAAGCTCGGGGGCGCGGTGAGCATGAAGGAGCTGGCGGTGTTCACCCGCCAGTTCTCCGTGATGATCGACGCCGGCCTGCCCCTCGTCCAGTGCCTGGAGATCCTCGGGACACAGCAGGAGAACCGGACGTTCCAGAAGGTGCTCTTCGAGGTGAGGCAGGATGTGGAGTCCGGAGCCACGCTGGCCGACGCGCTGCGCAGGCACCCCAAGGTGTTCGACGATCTCTACTGCAACATGGTGGCGGCAGGCGAGGCGGGGGGGATCCTGGACACCATCCTGCAGCGCCTGGCCAACTACATCGAGAAGATCGTCAAGCTCCGTTCGGCGGTCCGGTCCGCGATGATCTATCCGGCGGCGGTCATCACGATCGCGGTGGCGGTGGTCTGGATCATCCTCTGGAAGGTCATCCCGACGTTCGCCACGCTGTTCGAGAGCCTCGGGACGACCCTTCCCCTGCCCACGCGGATCACCATCGCGCTGTCCAACTTCGTGGGCCGCTGGTGGTGGGTCGTGTTCCTGGGGATCGGGCTCGGCGCCTATGCGCTGGTCCGGTACCGCAAGACGGAGCAGGGCCGCCGCGCCATCGACCGGACGCTGCTGCGGCTTCCGGTGCTGGGCATCGTCCTGAGAAAGATCGCCGTCGCGCGCTTCTGCCGCACCCTCGGCACCCTCGTCTCCTCGGGCGTGCCCATCCTGGAGGCGCTGGAGATCACGGCGCGCACCGCGGGCAACGCCGTCGTCGAGGACGCCATCCTCGCCACCCGCAAGAGCATCGAGGAGGGGAAGACCATCGCCGAGCCGCTGAAAAACACCGACGTGTTCCCGCCGATGGTGGTCCAGATGGTGGCGGTGGGCGAGCACACGGGGGCGCTGGAGACCATGCTGAACAAGATCGCCGACTTCTACGAGGACGAAGTGGACGAGGCGACGAAGAACCTGCTGACGCTGCTCGAGCCCATCATGATCGGGTTCCTGGGCGCTGTCATCGGCGCCATCGTGGTGTCCATGTACTTGCCGCTGTTCAGCCTGGTGAGCAAGATCGGCTGATCGCGGTCCGAAGGAGGCGGGCGGGGCCCTCCCCGCCCGCGGCCGCATGCTCCGGGAAGCCACCGAACGGCAGATCCGCTGGCTCATGGTGTTGCGGGTCGTCACCGTGACGACCTTGCTCATCTCCGCCTTCGGCGTCGAGCTCGCGCTGCGGCCCGGGCAGACGCTGCGGCCGCTGTTCCTGCTGTCCGCGGCGGCCTACGGGCTCGTCCTCGTCTACGCCGCGGCCGATCGCTGGCTCGGTGCCCGGCCCGCCTCCGTCTTCCTGCAGCTGGTCGGCGACGCGGCGCTCGTCACCGGGTTCGTGGGGATCACGGGCGGTCTCGACAGCCCCATGTCGTTCCTCTACCTGCTGCCGATCGTCGTGGCGGCCATGTTCCAGTACCGCCGCGGCGCGCTGAGCGTGGCCGCCGTGTGCTGGACCTTCTACGCGGCCCTGGTCCTGTTCGGGCAGGACTCGGGCCTGCTCCGGCCTCTGCCGGGGGCCTCCCGCCCGGGAGACGGGCGCGCCTACCTGTTCCTGGTGGTTCACCTGGTCGCCTTCGTCGCCGTGGCGCTGCTCGCCTCGTCGCTCTCCGAGCGGCTGCGCGCCCAGGGCAGGGAGCTCGTCGAGCGGCGCGGGGCGATGGCCAGGCTGCAGATGCTCAACGAGAACATCATCGAGTCCATCCACAGCGGCCTGATCACCACGGACCTCGAGGGCCGCGTCCAGTTCATCAACCGCGGGGGAACGGAGATCACCGGGCTCACCCTCGGCGACCTGAAGGACCGGCCCATCGGCGCGGTTCTGGGGCTCGAGCCCGACTTTCTCCGCGAGGCGCGGGCGATCCTCCTCGCCCGACGCCGGTTCCGGTTCGAGCAGGAGTTCGGGCGTCCCGACGGCCGGCGGATCTTCCTCGGGACCGCCGTCTCGACGCTCCAGGACCGCGCCGGGGCGCCCCTCGGGTACATCTTCATCTTCCAGGACCTGACCGAGATCCGCGAGCTCGAGCAGGAGGTGCGGCTCAAG
>JBBIHW010000064.1:0-3656 GCA_037446795.1 Acidobacteriota bacterium | reverse complement strand
CGGCGAGATGGCGGCGGGCATGGCCCACGAGCTCCGGAACCCGCTCGCAGCCATCAACGGCTCGGTCCACTTCCTGCGCGCGAGCCTCCACCTCGAGGGGGAGACGCTGGAGCTCATGGACATCATCCTGAGGGAGTCCGAGCGGCTCGACCGGACGATCCGGGACTTTCTGACCTTCGCGCGGCCCGGACCCTTCGCGCCGGCGGACTGCGACATCGTCCGCCTCCTCGAGGACAGCGCGAAGCTGCTGTCCAGGAGCCGGGAGTTCCACCCGGAGCACCGGGTGGAGACGCGCTTCGAGGCGGGGGAGATCTGGTGCGAGGTGGACCCGGACCGCATGAAGCAGGTGTTCTGGAACCTGGCCACGAACGCGCTCAAGGCGATGCCGGACGGGGGCACCCTCGTCCTCGAGGCGAGGCGGTCCGGGACCGACCACGTCGAGATCGTCTTCGCCGACGAGGGCGTCGGGATGGACGAGCGACAGCGGGAGACGTACTTCCAGCCGTTCGCCAGCGCGTTCGGCGAGGGGACGGGCCTCGGCGCCGCCATCGTCTACAGGCTGGTCGAGGAACACCGGGGCAGGATCTCGCTCGAAACCGCGCCCGGGCGCGGGACGCGGGTGCGCATCGTGCTGCCCAGGCGCCAACCGGGCGCGCCGCTGACCGCGCCCGCGCAGGCACTGGCTGGAGGCCGACCGTGACGAGAATCCTCCTCGTCGAGGACGAGAAGAGCATGCGGGACCTGCTGGCCCTCATGCTGCGCAAGGAGGGGTACGCGGTGGAGACCGCGGAGTCCGCGGGTCGAGCCCGCGAGCGGATGGCCGCCGAGGCGCCCTACGACCTCCTGATCACGGACATCTCCATGCCCGGCATGAGCGGCCTCGAGCTGCTGCGCCACGCCCGGCGCGTCGCCCCCGACACGGCCGTGGTCCTCATGACCGCCTACGGGTCCAAGGAGACCGCCATCCGCGCGCTCAACGACGGCGCCGCGTACTACGTGGAGAAGCCGTTCGACCTCGACGAGATGAAGGTCGTCGTCCGCAAGACGCTCGAGCAGCGGCGCATCGCGGCGGAGAACGCCGCGCTCCGCACCGAGAACCGGGGCCTCAAGGCGGAAGTCCAGGGCAGGTACCGCTTCGACGGCCTCGTGGGCCGGAGCGCCAAGATGAGGGCCATCCTGGAGCTGATCGAGCGGGTCGCGGGAACCAACAGCACCATCATGATCTCCGGGGAGTCGGGGACGGGAAAGGAGCTGATCGCCCGCGCCATCCACTACAACTCGCCGCGGCGCGAGAAGCCGTTCGTGTCCATCAACTGCGGGGCGCTCCCGCACGAGCTTCTCGAGAGCGAGCTGTTCGGCCACATGAAGGGCTCCTTCACCGGGGCGAGCGCCAACAAGAAGGGGCTGTTCGAAGTGGCCAACGGGGGCACGCTCTTCCTGGACGAGATCGGGGAGACCTCTCCGGCCATGCAGATCAAGCTCCTGCGCGTCCTGCAGGAGCGGCGCATCCGCCGCGTGGGGGGAACCGAAGAGGTCGAGGTGGACGTGCGGGTGATCGCGGCCACCAACCAGGACCTGGAGCGGCTCGTCCGGGAGAAGCGGTTCCGGGAGGACCTTTACTACAGGATCAACGTGATCCCGATCCACATGCCCGCGCTGCGGGAGAAGCCGGAGGACATCCCGCCCCTCGCCGAGCACTTCCTCGCCAAGTACCGGGCCGAGATGGGGAAGCCCATCAAGGGGATCTCCGAGGAGGCCATGGAGCGCCTGGAGGCCTATTCCTGGCCCGGCAACGTGCGCGAGCTCGAGAACGTCGTCGAGCGGGCGGTCGCGCTCGAGTCGGGCGAGTACATCCGGGCCGAGAGCCTCCCCCGCGAGGTCCGTGACCGGGAGCGGCGCCGCAGCGAGCCCGAGGTGATCCTCCCGGAATCCGGGATCGATCTGGACCGCCACCTCGAGGACCTTCGCCGCCAGTTCATGCTCGAGGCGATGGAGCGGACCGGCGGGGTGCAGACCCGGGCCGCGGAGCTGCTCGGGATGACCTTCCGGTCGTTCCGCTACTTCGCCAAGAAGTACGGCATCACGACCCGGGAGCCTGCCCCCGAGCCCCGGGGGCCGGCAGGAGCGGAGAACGGCCGGCTCGACTGGGTCCCGGCCGAGGAGGCCGGCAGGTGACAGCCGGTGACAAGAACCGTCACCTCCCCGGGGGACCGACCGACAGAAGGCGGCCGCAGGGCGCCGACCGGGCGCGTCCAGGGGCGTGCGGGTTCCGGGCGCGCGAGGCAGAATCGTGGCGCGGCGGCGCGGTTTTCCGCGGATCCCGCATCCGGACCGCCCCGGTGGCACCGGGGTTGCTCGGAGGCAATGGGGACCTGAAAGGAGGCCAGACGATCATGAAGAACCGGAACGCCAGGGGCTTTACCCTGATCGAGCTGCTGATCGTGGTGGCGATCATCGGCATCATCGCCGCCATCGCCATCCCGAACCTGCTCAACGCGATCGACCGCGGCAAGCAGAAGCGGACGATGGCGGACATGCGCTCCATCGGGACGGCGGTGGAGTCGTACGCGGTGGACAACAACATCTATCCGACCGCCGCCAACATCACCGCGCTCGAGCCGGTCCTCGAGCCGGTCTACATCAAGGAGATGCCGCTGACCGACGGTTGGCGGTTCCCGCTCATCTACGAGCCCGGCACGACACCCGGCACCGGTTATACCGTGGAGTCCACGGGCAAGAACGGGACGGACGACGCCGACGTCGCGGGACCGACCACGCTCTTCAGCGCGGACATCCTGTTCGTGAACGGGCAGTTCACATCCTGGCCGGAAGGCATGCAGCAGTAACCCTCCCGGGGTCGGGGGCGGCGGGGCCTCCCGCCGCCCCGCCCCGTTCGCGCCCCCCTTTTCGGCGAACGCGCCCCCACGTTAGACTCCGCCGCCGCATTTCGGGGTGAGCGCCGTGGCTAGCAGCTCGAGAGACGACGGCAGCGCCCGGCGGGAGTCCGGGTTCACGCTCGTCGAGATCCTCGTCGTTCTCGTCGTTCTCGGGATCGTGGCGGCGCTGGCGATCGTCGCCCTGTTCAACGCCCTCGACAAGTCGAAGCAGCGGGCCACGATGGCCGACATGCGCTCGGTGAGCAAGGCCATCGAGGCCTACGCGGTGGACCACGGGTTCGCTCCCGCCTCGAGCGGGACGGTGGCCGCCCTCGCGCCCCTCCTCGTTCCCTACCAGAGCACCGCCGTTCCCCACCGCGACCACTGGGGGAACGACATGACCTACGAGCGGGACGCCCTCGGGAACTACACGATCGTCTCCTTCGGGAAGGACGGGGTGGACGGTTCCGACATCACGTACAGCACGCGGTTCGACTTCGACCGGGACATCGTCCTGGCCAACGGCCAGTTCGTGGCCGCACCGGAGTGAGGCCGGCGGCAGGGGCGCCGAGAGCCGAGGCGACTGCCCGCGCCGCCTCCTGGGCGGTGGGGGGCCTTCTCTTCGTTCTCGCTCTTTTCCCCCCGGAAACGCGCGGGGAGTCGTTGGCGGGCTCGGCGGCCATCGTCGTCCTGCTCGCCGCTCTCGGTGTCGGGGCGGGGATCCCGCGCGCCGGGGCCCTGGCGCTCGCGACGGCCTTCGCGGCCGCCTGGCCGCTCGGC
>JBBIHW010000063.1:0-11975 GCA_037446795.1 Acidobacteriota bacterium | reverse complement strand
CGCGCTCCCGGCCAGGGGCAAGGGCGCCCGCGTTGCGCTGCTCGCCGGCGCCCTCGCTGCGCTCGCCGGCCTGACGGTGGCGCTCGTCGTCCTGCTGTCCTGATCGCGTCCGCTCGGCGGCGCCGCCTGCGGCGGGTCCCGCTTGGTACCATGGCCCCGTGCGAGGGTCGGCCAGGCGACCGGGAGCGCGGCTCGGGCTCACGACGGATGGCCTTCGCGCGAGGCTCGAGGCCCTCGTCTCGATCTATGGCCCGCCCTACCTCGGCACGGATCCCCTCGAGCTGGTCCGGCGCCACGAGCGCCCCGAGGACCGGGAGATCGCGGGGCTGCTCGCCGCGGCGCTCGCCTACGGGCGGGTCGCCTCGGTGCGGGCGAGCGTGGAGGAGCTCTTCCGGCGGATGGGGACCTCGCCGCGGCGCTTCGTGGAGGGCTTCGATCCCCGGCGCGACGCCGCTCGCTTCGAGGGGTTCCGCCAC
This sequence comes from Acidobacteriota bacterium, assembly GCA_037446795.1. Classification (GTDB taxonomy): domain Bacteria; phylum Acidobacteriota; class Polarisedimenticolia; order Polarisedimenticolales; family JBBIHW01; genus JBBIHW01. The sequence goes on along the minus strand of JBBIHW010000063.1, from coordinate 11,499 downwards.
CGCTGGACGACGGGACGCGACGTGGCCCTGCTGCTCCACCTCGCGGCGCGGGCCGTCGAGCGCTGCGGCAGCCTCGAGCGCTTTTTCGCCGCTGCCGACCCCGACCCCGCATCGCCGACCGTCGAGGGGGCGATGAACGGGTTCGGCCGCGCGCTGTTCTCCCTCGACGCCCGCCCGTTCCACCCCGATGGCCGCGTGCCGTCTCGCTCGGGCGCGAGGTGGCTGCTGCCTGTTCCCGAGGCAGGCTCGACGTGCAAGCGGCACTGCCTGTTCCTGCGGTGGATGGTGCGGCCCGAGGACGGGCTCGACTGCGGGCTCTGGCCCTCGATTCGCCCGGCGAGGCTGCTGGTCCCGCTCGACACGCACATGATCCGGGCCGGCGGGGCGATGGTGCGCGACGGGACGGCGGCGCGGCGGGAGCTGGACCGCGAGGACCCGACGCGGTTCGACTTCGCCCTGTGCCGGCTGGGGATTCTCGGCCGCCTCCGCCCGCGCGAGGGCCGCTTCGCGCTGAGCCAGCTCGCCGCCGCCCTCGAGGCCGCCCCGGCCGATGCCCGGCACCCCCCCGGCGGCTGACGATGCTGCGGCTCGGCGCGCACATGTCCATCGCCGGCGGTCTCCCGCGGGCGGTGGAGCGGGCTCGGGAAGTCGGCGCCACAGCGCTCCAAGTCTTCGTGAAGTCGGCCAACCAGTGGGCCGCGCGGCCGCTGCCCGCGGGCGAGGTCGCGGCCTTCCGGTCGCTCGCCCGCGAGGCCGATCTCGATCGCCACACCCTCGCCCACGCCTCCTACCTCGTGAACCTCGCCTCGCCGGACCCCGACCTGTGGGAGCGCTCCGTTCGGGCAGTCGCCCTCGAGCTCGACCGGTGCCGCGCGCTCGGGATTCCGTACCTCGTGGTCCATCCGGGGGCGCGCGGGGCCGATCGGGAGGAGGCGGCCATCGAGCGCGTCGCCCGCGCCCTCGACCGTCTCGACCTGCGGGGCGGACGCGGCGCGGTCCGCCTCCTGCTCGAGATCACCGCAGGCCAGGGAACGGCCCTCGGGGCGAGCTTCGAGCAGCTGGGGGCGATCCTCGACCGCGCGCGGTCGGGCCGCCGGGTCGGCCTCTGCTTCGACACGTGCCACGCCCTGGCCGCGGGCTACGACTTCCGCGACGCGGCGGGCTATCGGAAGACACTCGAGGCCCTCGATCGCGCCGTGGGACTCGAACGGCTCCGGGCCTTTCACTTGAACGATTCCAAGGGGGACCTCGGCTCGCGTCGCGACCGCCACGAGCACGTCGGCCGCGGTCGCGTGGGAGTCGAGGCGTTCCGGAGGATCTTGAGGGACCCCAGGTTCCGGGGCCTGCCCATGGTCCTCGAGACGCCCAAGGGCGACGATCTCGCCGAGGACCGGGAGAACCTCCGGGTGCTCAGGAGCCTCGCCAGATCGTGAACGTCTCCGATTTCGACTACGCGCTCCCGCAAGAGCTCATCGCGCAGCGTCCGGCCGATCGCCGCGACGCCTCGCGCCTGCTCGTCCTGGACCGCGACACGGGAGCGGTCGAGCATCGGACGTTCGGCGAGCTGCCGCAGCTGCTGGCACCGGGCGACGCGCTCGTCCTGAACGACACCCGCGTGCTCCGCGCGCGCCTGTTCGCGCGCAAGCCGACGGGAGGGCGCGCGGAGTTGCTCCTGATCGAGCGGACCGGGGCCGACGAGCGGGGCCCGCGCTGGAAGGCGCTGGTGTCGGCCTCGAGGCCCCCGAGACCTGGCGCGGTGCTCGCCGCGGCGGGCGGGCTCGGGGTGCAGATTCTCGGCTACGAAGGGGACAGCTGCGAGGTGCGGCTCCTCGACCCGGAGGGGCGGGCCGACGAAAAGCTCGAGGCGGCCGGCCGGATGCCGCTGCCTCCCTATATCCGCCGCGGCCCGGAGGACCCTCTCGAGGCGCTCGACCGCGAGAGGTACCAGACCGTCTACGCCCGCAGGCCCGGTGCGGTGGCGGCACCGACCGCGGGGCTGCACTTCACCGAGGAGCTGCTCGCCGAGATCGCTTCCCGCGGGATCGCGATCGCGTACCTCACGCTGCATGTCGGCACGGGGACGTTCCTGCCCGTCCGGGTCGAGCGCGTCGAGGACCACCGGATGCACGAGGAGGCCTACGAGCTTCCCCCCGACACGGCCGACACCGTCGCCGCCACCCGCCGCCGCGGAGGTCGCGTCGTCGCCGTCGGGACCACGGTGACCCGCGCCCTCGAGGCGTGCGCGAGCGAGCGCGGGCTCGTCCGGCCGGGCTCCGGCCGGTGCGATCTGTTCATCTACCCCGGCTTCCGCTTCCGCGTCGTGGATGCCCTGGTGACCAACTTCCACCTGCCCCGCTCGACCTTGCTCATGCTCGTCGCGGCGTTCGCCGGGCGGGAGCGGGTGCTCGCGGCCTACCGGCAGGCCATCGAACGCGGCTACCGTTTCTATTCCTACGGGGACGCGATGCTGGTGAGGTCCGGGCGGTGACGATCCGCTTCCGCGTGCTGGCGGCCGATGCCGGCGCCCGCCTGGGCCGGCTCGAGACCCCCCACGGCGTCGTGGAGACCCCGGCGTTCATGCCGGTGGGAACCGTGGGCGCGGTCAAGGCCGTCACGCCGGAGGAGCTGCGGGCGTGCGGGACCGAGATCGTCCTCGCCAACACTTACCACCTCTACCTCAGGCCCGGTCACGAGGTCGTTCGCGACGTCGGGGGCCTCCACCGCTTCATGCACTGGGACGGCCCGATCCTCACCGACTCGGGCGGGTTCCAGGTCTTCTCGCTCGCACCGCTGCGGCGCGTCGAGGAGGAAGGGGTGACCTTCCGATCGCACCTCGACGGCTCGCTCCACGTCCTCACGCCCGAGAAGAGCATGGAGGTCCAGGCGGCCCTCGGCCCCGACATCGCGGTCGTGCTCGACGAGTGCCCCGCGCTTCCCGCGCCGCGGGAGGCGGTCGAGGCGGCCGTGGAGCGGACCGCCCGCTGGGCGCGCCGCTGCCGGGAGGCCTGGCACGGCCCCGGGGCGCTGTTCGGCGTCGTCCAGGGCGGGCCGTTTCCGGACCTGAGGGAGCGCAGCGCAGCCGGTCTGCTCGAGCTCGACCTCGACGGCTACGCCGTCGGCGGCGTGAGCGTCGGGGAGCGGGCCGAGCAGATCGCGCGCGTGGCGCGGCTCGGGGCCTCGCTGCTGCCCGCGGATCGCCCGCGCTACCTGATGGGTGTCGGCCGGCCGGAGGACCTCGTCGAGTGCGTGGCGGCCGGGGTGGACCTGTTCGACTGCGTCCTGCCGACCCGCAACGCGCGCAACGGGCAGCTGTTCACGTCGTCGGGCCGCCTCAACGTAAAGCGGGAGGAGTACCGGCGCGACCCGAGACCCCCCGACGAGGCCTGCTCCTGCGAGACCTGCGCGGGCTACTCGAGGGCCTATCTCCGCCACCTGTTCCTGTCGAAGGAGATCCTGGCCTCCCGCCTCAACACGATCCACAACCTCGCCTACTACCAGGGCCTCATGAGGCGCGTGCGCGAGGCGATCGCCGCGGGCCGCTACGAGGCGTTCCGCCGGGAGTTCGCCCGCGGGAGGGAGGTGGAGGAGGCCCGGGCGTGACCGGCGAGCTCGTCGTCGTCGGCGACGTTCACCTCGAGCGGGACGACGCGGACGTCGCGGCCTTCCTCGCGCTGCTCGACCGGCTCGCCGGCCGCGCGGTGCGTCTCGTGCTGGCGGGAGACCTGTTCAACCTGTGGCTCGGCGACCGCGAGGTCGAGCTGCCGCATCAGCGCCGGGTGATCGGGCGCCTCGAGGGCCTCAGGCGGGAAGGCATCGTCGTCCGCTACGTGGAGGGGAACCGCGACTTCCACCTGAGGCGGGCCTACGTGGGGAGCGCCCTCGACGAGGCGGCCGGTGACGGGATCGCCGAGACCTGGGGCGGCCTCCGCCTGTTCATCGCCCACGGCGACCTGGTCAACCGGGCCGACCGGCGATACCGCGCGTGGCGGAGGGTCGCCCGGTCCCCCGCGCTGTGGCTCGCTTTCCGGACCCTGCCGGGGCGCCAGCGGCTGCAGCTCGCCGAGTGGATGGAGCGTCGGCTGCGGGCGACCAACGTCCAGCACAAGACGGCCTTCCCGGAGCGAGAGGTCCGCCGTTACGCGGCGGAGCGCCTGGCCGCGGGCTTCGATGTCGTGGTCCTCGGGCACTTCCACGTGGAGAAGGATCTGCGGGCGGAGCCGCCGTCGAGTCCCGGGAGGATCCTGCTGCTGCCGTGCTGGAAGGACAGTCGCCGGCACCTGAGCGTGGGTGCGGGAGGCGAGATCGCCTTCGTGCAGTCGGACTGACCCGTCAGGGCGAGCCGCCCCCGGCGCCGGCGTCCGGCGGGGGCGGTGGCGGGCCCGGCGGCTCCTTGTCGGGCCGCTGCGCGGTCCGGATCATGTACTTGCGGTCGAGCGGGTGGAAGTGGTCCGCCGCCTCCACGAGCGACTTCGCGGTGTTCTTCGGGAAGGCGATGACCTCCACCCGAGGGCCCATCCCCTTGACCCGGTTGACGAGCGAGGTGAAGTCGCCGTCGCCGCTCACCAGCACGACGACGTCGAGCTTCGGGGCGGCCTCCAGGATGTCGAGGGCCATCTCCATGTCCCAGTCGCCCTTCATGGAGCCGTCGGAGCGGACCTTGACGGTCTTCCGGCGCACCTCGATCCCCCTCTGCTCGAGCATGGCGATGAAGCCCGACTGGTCGATCTCCTTGGACTCCACCACGTAGGCCCGCGCGAGGATCAAGCGGCGGTCGAGGACCGCGGCCTGCAGCAGCGCGTCGAAGTCCAGCTTCCCCTGCAGCTGCCGCGCGCTGTAGTACATGTTCTGGACGTCCACGAACACGCCGACCCGCGGGGGCTCTCCCTTGCGCCGCGCGCGGTGGCGGGCTGGGTGAGCCTGCGCTTCGACGGCCTCGCGCAGGCCGGCAAGCGCGGCCTGCACGTCCTCGAGGCGCGCGCTCAGGGAGTCGAGCTCCTTGCGGCGGTCGCGGCGGAGGGCCTGGGCTTCCTTCTGCAGCTCGGAGAGGGCCTCGAGCGCCGGCGCCACAGCCTCGACGAACGGCTCGGAGGGGCGCTCCTGCGGCTCGGCGAGCTTCTCGACGCGATGGAGGAGCCTGCGCTGCTCGGCGGCGAGCCGCCGGAGCTCCTTGACGACCTCCTCGCTCGAGAAGGCCGCGGTGGCGGGCTGCGGGGGCGGACTCTTCGCCTTGGCGCGGACATCCTCGAGCTCCCGCCGCAGCCGCTCTGCGAGCATGCGGGACTCGGCGAGCTCGCCCTTGCGCTGGAGCAGGTCGCGCTTGAGCTGCTTTTCCGCCTCGCGTGCGCGCTGGAGCTGGCCCTCGAGATGCTGCGCCTTCTTCTTCAGCTCGGTGACCTTCTTGGCGAGCCGCGCGGCCTCTCGGGAGGAGGCCGGTTGCAGGCCGTTCGCAGCGCGCTTGCCGGGCTGCCTCCCGGCCTCGACCAGCAGCCGCGCGATCTCGCTGTCCACGTCGGCCGATGGAGGCGCGGCGCTCGCTGCGAGGAACAAGCGGAGCCCGAAGCTCCCGTCGCCTCCCGTGGCGGCGGCCCTCCGCACCCGATCGAGCCTCTCGGCGGGACCGAGGGCGGCCCATTCCCGGGCAGCCGCCGCGGTCTGCTTGAGGAGGATCCTGTGGATGGTCCGCCAGGCTGGCTCGTCCTTGGAAGCCTTCGCCGCCAGGTCGGCGAGCAGCCGGTCCCGGCTCTGCGACTGGGTTCGCATGCCCGGATAGGAGATGCCGCAGGCGTTGGCCAGGCGCACGAGCCTTCCCTGGTCGAGCACGTCGTCGAGGACGCGGACCAGGCCCGCCGGCCCGAGGACCTCGAGCACCTCCCGTTCCTGGCGGGTCGGGGGCTTCACGAGCCTGCTGCCTCCGTGGAGGGGTCCATCTGGGGGACCCCTCGGGCCCGGGGCCCCCGTGCGGCCTTTGGCAGGGATCGAGGTCCAACCAACTGAGATCGAAAGACTTGAGCCTTCGGACCTCCCTTCAAAGGCGCGGTTATTATACATGCCGTTCGGCCTCGTCCGGGACCGTCCCCGGCCCCGGGGCGAGACGGCGCCGAAGGGGGGAGGCCGGTGGTCCTCGGGATCGGGATCGACCTCGTGGAAACGGCCCGGATCGCCCGCGCCCTCGCCTCCCACGGCGACAGGTTCGCTCTACGGGTCTTCAGCGCGGCCGAGGCCGCCTATTGCAGTCGCCGCGCGAACCGCGCGGAGTGCCTCGCCGCGCGGTGGGCGGCGAAGGAGGCGTTCCTCAAGGCGATCGGGACAGGTTGGGCGCAGGGCCTCGCGTTCCGGGACGTGGAGGTGGCCGGCGGGGACGGGAGGCCTCCTCGCCTTCTGCCTGCGGGCCGCTGGGCGGCCAAGCTCGCGCAGATGGGGGTGAGGGAGGTCCGCCTGAGCCTGACCCACGAAGGCGCGTACGCCGTCGCCGTCGTCCTGCTCGAGGGCTAGCCGCAGGTCAGCCCGGCTCCCCCGGGAAGGACGTCGCTGACCGGCGGCTAGCCGAAGTTCGCCGCCCGCCCCTGCCGCTCCGCGGAGGCCGCCGCGGGGTCCGCCTCCCGAAGCTCGATCAGTCCGCGCTCTCGAAGCCGCTTGAGCGCCCGCAGCGCCTCGACCTCCCGGATGGGCGCGATCTGGAGGATCGAGCGAACGTCCCAGGATCCGTCCATCCTGCTCAGGAGGAAGAACTCCTGCGGGGACAGGCGTTCTCCCGTGAGCGACTCGGGCGGCCGGACCGGTACCGGAATCCTCGACGGCGGCACGAAGTGCTTGTAGGCCTTCTCGATGAATGCCACCTCCGCGTCCGCGAGCAGGCGCCGGATCGCCTCGTCGGCGGGGCTCGACCGGTGAGCCGCCTCGAGGCCATCGAGCGCCTCCTCGAGCCGGCCCGCCTCGAGGAGCCTCCGGAGCGAGTCGAGATCCGCAGGCGCGGGCTCGAGCTCCGCCGCCGGCTCGTTCGGGAGCGTCGAGGCCGGCGCGGCGGGAGGTCGCGGCGGCGCCTCGGCGATCTCCGCGAGACCGTTGCGCAGCAGCTCGAACAGGAACTTGGTGACGATGAACTCGGAGCCGTGGGCGTGGAGCAGGATCTCGGCCACGGTGCGGTGGCCGTCTATGGACATGTAGATGCGCCAGGCCATGCGGTTGCGGAGGATCTGGGGCGGGGGAGGGGTCTCGGTGTGCCGGAGCACGATGCCCGGGTCAGGCAGGGCGCTGCGGATCCGACGCATCTCGTCGCAGCGCTCGGCACCTCGCAGGAGCACGTCCTCGACCCGCAGGTCCACGGGGAAGAGCCCCTCGGGAGGCGGCTCCTTTTCGCTGAAGACGAACGAGCCGTCCTGCCAGTCGAACAGGCCGAAGATCGCCTCCTCCGCCTTCTGGCGGAGAAGCCGCGTCATCTCCTCGTAACTCGCCGCGCCCATCTCGACGAGGACCTCGCCGAGAAGGCGGCCCGACTCGCGCTGGCGGTCGAGGGCGCGCCGGAGGATGTCCTCCGTGATTCGTCCCCGGGCGAGCAGGAACTGCCCGAGCATGTCCGCGGGCGCGTTGTCGGTCGTGCACCCGACGATGCGCCCCTCCCGAAAGAAGATGCGCTTGCGCGCTCGCGCACGCTCGAGGGCGAGCGTTCCGGTCTTGCGGGCCTGCCCGAGCCACTGCATCACGTCGGGCAGGGACATGGAGGTCAGGTCCCCGGCGACGGGCATTGCCGCTCCTCGCAGGGGACAATCTAGGTGGCGACCGCGGCCGGGCAAGCTCATGTTACGATACCGCCGCGGTCGAGCCCGCGGTTTCCGGAGTTTCCGCCCATGGAGAGCCTTCGCATCCCGCGCCGGCAGGTGGAGGCGCGTCTCGTCCTCGACGACGGGTCGAGCCTCGAGGGTCACCTGTTCGCCGGCTGGGTCGGTGCGGATCGGCGTCCCGAGACCGTCCAGGAGCGCCTCAACGACGCCGCCGAGGAGTTCCTGGCGCTCGCGCGCGGAGAGGACCGGTTCCTGCTGAACAAGGCGGGGATCGTCCTGTGCGAGGTCCGGGAGGGACAGGGGGAGCTCGAACGCCTGGCCGGCACCGGGGGGCGCCGCGTCCCCGTGCGCATGACCCTGGTCGGGGGCGTCGGCCTCGTCGGCACCCTGCGGATCGTCATGCCGCCCGAGCGGTCCCGCGTCCTCGACTACCTGAACAGCGCTCCGCGATTCGTCGCCATCGAGGGCTCGGGCAAGGTCACGCTGGTCCAGAGGCGGTTCATCGTCACGGTCCGGAGCGAGGACGGGTAGCCCATCCTGCGTCACCCCGGCGCGTCACCCCGGCGGAAGCCGGGCGTCACCCCGGCGGAAGCCGGGCGTCACCCCGGCGGAAGCCGGGGTCCAGGGATCGCGACGGCTGGATTTCGGCTTCCGCCGGAATGACGTCGGTCGATCTGAGCGCTCACGCGTAGGCCGGGATGCCGGTCAGCGCCTCCCCCACGATCAGGGTGTGGATGTCGTCGGTGCCCTCGTAGGTGTAGACGCCCTCGATGTTGCAAAAGTGCCGGCCCGCCTGGTACTCGTACTCGATCCCGTTCGCCCCGAGGATCTCCCGCGCGAGGCGCGCGCACTCGCGGGCCACGCGGCAGCCGTTCATCTTGGCCATCGAGACCTGGGTGAACGTCGCCCGGCCCTGCTCCTTGAGGCGGCCTACCTGCAGGTTCAGGAGCTGGCTCTTCGTGATCTCCGTGGCCATCCAGGCGAGCTTGCGCTGCTGCAGCTGGAACGAGGCGATCGGCTTGCCGAACTGGATGCGGGTCCTGGCGTAGCGGAGCGCCTCGTCGAAGACGGCCATGGCCATGCCGATGGACCCCCACGCGATCCCGTAGCGGGCCTGCGTGAGGCACATGAGCGCCGACTTCAGGCCGTCCGTCTGGGGGAGGATCGCGTCGGCGGGCAGCTCGACGTCCTCGAAGATCAGCTCCGAGGTCACCGACGCCCTCAGCGAGAACTTGTTCTCGTAGTCGCGCGTCGTGAAGCCCGGCGTCCCCTTCTCGACCAGGAACCCGCGGATGCCCTGCTCGGTCTTCGCCCAGACGACGGACACGTCCGCGATGGACCCGTTGGTGATCCACGCCTTCGCGCCGCGCAGCAGCCACCGGCCCCCCTTCCGGACCGCGCGCGTCTCCATCCCCCCGGGGTCGGACCCGTGGTCGGGCTCGGTGAGGCCGAAACAGCCGATCGCCTCCCCGCGTGCCAGGCGCGGGAGCCACCGCTCCCTCTGCTCCTCCGAGCCGAAGGTGAGGATCGGGTACATCACCAGGGAGCCCTGCACCGACGCGAACGACCTCAGGCCGGAGTCTCCCCGCTCGAGCTCCTGCATGATCAGCCCGTAGGCGACCTGCCCGAGCCCTGCGCAGCCGTAGCCGTGCAGGTTCGCCCCGAGCAGGCCCATCTCCGCCATCTTCGGCACGAGTTCCATGGGGAAGGTCCCCTCGCGGAAGTGCCTGGTGATCACCGGCAGGACCTCGGCGTTGACGAACTCGCGGACCGTGTCCCGCACCATCCGCTCCTCCTCCGTGAGGAGCGCCTCCACCTCGACGAAGTCCAGCCCACCGAACGATGCTCCGGCGCTCACGGCTCCTCCCTCATTCGTGGGCCCAGCTCGGGGCCCGCTTCTCGAGGAACGCGCGAAGCCCCTCGTGCGCGTCGCGCGTCCTCATCAGCTCCTCGACGTAGATGCGGTTGGCGAGCGTGCGGGCCTCGCCGAGCGGAAGGCCGCGGCAGGCCCGGACCGCCCGCTTCGCGAGCTTCAAGGCGGACCCGGACAGCTCGAGCAGCCGCCCGAGCCACGCCTCGGCGTCCGCTTCGAACGAGCCTTCCGGGAAGACCCTGTTGACGATGCCGTAGCGCTCGGCCTCGGAGGCCTGGATCGTCTCGCCGGACAGCAGCAGGCCGAGCGCCCGCCGCTCGCCCGCGATGCGGGGAAGCAGCACCGAGGCCGGCGGGGCGAACACGCCCAGACGGATCTCGGGCTGGCCGAAGGAGGCGCGCTCGGAGGCGAGGCAGAGGTCCGTTCCGAGGGCGAGCTCGCAGCCCCCGCCGAGCGCAGCCCCGTGCACGAGCGCGACGGTCGGCTGCGGGATCGCCTCGAAGGTCTCGAACAGCGTCGAGAGCGCCTCCATCATGGCCGGCAGGGCGTCGCCCACATGGTCGGCGACGTCCACGCCCGCGGAGAACACCTTCCCGCGAGCCTCGAGCCGGACCAGGCGCACGCCGGGAGACTCGGACGCTCGCCGCAGCGCCCGGTCGAGCTCCCGCAGCGCCTCGACCGTGAGGATGTTGAGGGGCGGTCGGTCGAGGACGACCCGCGCCGCGGGAGCGCCGATCTCGAGATGGATGGCGCCGGCCAACCGGGCCCCCTAGGCCACCCGCTCGACGAGCAGGGCTCCGCCCATCCCGCCGGACACGCACAGGGTGGCGAGGCCGAGCCGGCTCCCCCGGCGCGCCATCTCGTGGAGCAGCGTGACCAGGATCCGGGCGCCGCTGCAGCCGATCGGGTGGCCGAGGGCGATGGCACCCCCGTTCACGTTGAGCCGCTGCCGGTCGAACCGGAGCTCGCGGTCCACGGCGAGCACCTGCGCGGCGAAGGCCTCGTTCAGCTCGACGAGGTCCACGCGGTCCAGCCCGATGGCCGTCGCCTCGAGAAGGCCGCGCACGGCGGGGACCGGGCCGATCCCCATGATCGCAGGGTCCACGCCCTCAACCCGCCAGCCGACGACGCGGGCCATGGGCTTCACGCCGAGCCTGAGCGCCGCCGCCCGGGAGAGGACCACGACCGCAGCGGCGCCGTCGGTGATCCCGCAGCTGTTGCCGGCGGTCACGGTCCCGGAAGGATCGAAGGCGGGCGGGAGCTTGGCGAGCGCGGCCTCGGTCACACCGTCCCGCGGATGCTCGTCGGCGTCGAACGCGCGCGGCGCCTTCCCGCCGCGCACCTCGACCGGGACGATCTCGTCCCGAAAGCGGCCCGCGCGCCGGGCGGCCTCGCAGCGCTGCTGCGAGAGGGCGGCGTAGGCGTCCTGCTCCTCGCGGGGGATCCGGTAGCGCCGGGCGATCGTCTCCGCGGTTTCGCCCATGAGCTTCCCGCAGATCGGGTCGAGGAACCCGTCGCGGACCATCCCGTCCTCGAGCGTGCGGTGCCCCATGCGCGCCCCGAAGCGTCCGTCCTGGAGGAGGAACGGGACGCGACTCATGGACTCCATGCCGCCGGCGAGGACGACCTGGGCCTCCCCGAGGCGGATCGCGCGCACGGCGGAGAGCACCGCCTGCATCCCGGACAGGCACGCTTGGTTGATCGTGTAGGCGGGCTCGTCCACCGGAATCCCGCAGGCGACGGCCACCTGCCGGCCGGGGTTCGGGCCGCAGCCGGCCTGGCGCGCGTGGCCCCAGACGGACTGGTCCACGTCCCGCGGCGCGACCCCCGCGCGCTCGGCTTCGACGA
>JBBIHW010000062.1:2926-11987 GCA_037446795.1 Acidobacteriota bacterium | reverse complement strand
GTTCGTCGTTCACGAAGGACCTGCTGCGACCGCGGATCTGGAGTCCGGCTTTCGCCGGAATGACGGGACGCCTTCGAGCCCTCGGGCCCGCGGTCGCCCGGTAGGACGACAGGGGTGGAGCTGGGTATGGAGACGCGGGTCCGACTCGACAAGATCGCCTCCTCCACGCGCAACGCCCGGATCGGCCGCGAAGCGGTCGTCGCGGGGTCCGTACGCGCCGAGGAGGGGATGGTCGTCGCGGCGCGCGTGCGCGGGACGAAGGCTCGCTACAACACGCTCGAGGACCTCCACGGCCGGATGATCCGCCTGGACGACGGCGACCTGATCGCGGGGGTGCTCGGCTCCCGCCGCGCGCTCCGGGGCTACGCGGGCGTCGTGCCGGACCGGATCGAGCCCGGCGACCGGCTGCACCTGCTGAATCTCGGCGGCGTGATCGGCCGCTGCACCTCGGAGCACCTCGAGCTCGGCCCGCCCCTCGAGGCCGAGATCCTCGGCACGGTGCTGAGCTTCCCGTTCCTCGGCGAGCGAAGGGGGGTGCCGGCCACGATCCGCGAGGGCGCCGTCGGGTGGGCGGACCGGCTCGAGCCCACGGCCCCCATCGTCCTGGTCGCGGGGACCTCGATGGAGTCCGGCAAGACGCACGCGGCAGGGGAGATCATCCGCCACCTGGCCAAGCGCGGCTCCCGCGTGTGCGGGGCGAAGCTCACGGGTGTTTCGCTGCTGCGGGATCGGTTGAGCATGCAGGACCGGGGGGCCTTCCGCTGCCTCGACTTCACCGACGCGGGGGTGGTGTCCACGACCGACGCCAATGCCGTCCCGGTCGCCAAGGGGCTCCTCAACGCGCTGAATCGCGAGCGGCCCGACGTGATCGTGGTCGAGCTCGGCGACGGGATCCTGGGCGACTACGGGGTCGCGAGGATCCTGGAGGAGCGAGAGCTCATGGCCTCGACGGCGTTGCTGGTTCTGTGCGCCAACGACCCCGTGGCCGCCTGGGGAGGCGTCGAGCTGTTCCGGCATCGCTTCGGTCGAGACGTGGACCTCGTCTCGGGCCCCGCGACGGACAACGCCGTGGGACGGGAGTTCGTGGAGCGGAAGCTCGGGATCCCGGCCGCCAACGCCCGCACCGATCACGGAAGGCTCGGGCTGCTGGCCGAGGCGAGGCTCGTGGACGGGCGAGCCCGTGCGGCGGCCCGGACCGGGAGCGCTCCTTGAGCGGGCAGGAGCGGCTGCGCGCGGGCGTCATCGGGGGCGGCGGGTACGCCGGCGGCGAGCTGCTGCGCCTGCTGCTCGACCACCCGCGGGTCGAGCTGGCCTCGGTGGAGAGCGCGACCTACGCGGGCGAGCCCCTCGGGCGGGCCCATCCTCGCCTCGCGGGGCGCACGGCGCTGTCGTTCGCGGACAGGCTCGACCCTGCGCGGCTGGACGTCGCGTTCCTCGCCTCGGGCCACGGCGAGTCCATGGCGCGGGTCCCGCGACTGCTCGGCGAGGCCCCCTCCCTGCGCATCGTGGACCTGTCGGCCGACTTCCGCTTCGCCGATCCCGGAGCGTACGAGCGGGCCCAAGGCAGGGCGCACGCGGCACCCGAGCTGCTCGGCCGCTTCGCCTACGGGCTCACGGAGCTGAACCGCGACGCCATCGCGCGGGCGCGCCTCGTCGCGAACCCCGGTTGCTTCGCCACCGCCATCGCGCTCGCCCTCGGTCCCCTCGCGCTCGCGGGCCTTCGCGGCGAGGTCCACGTGACCGCGGTGACCGGCTCGTCCGGCTCCGGGGCCAGGCCGTCGGCGGCGACCCACCATCCGACGCGCGCGGGCAACGTCCGGGCCTATCGGCCCCTGCGACATCCCCACGCGCTGGAGGTCGAATCCCTGCTCGACCGGCTCGCCGGAGGCGACGCGCTCCGCGTGGCGCTCGTTCCCGTGTCCGGGCCCTACGTCCGGGGGATTTACGCCTCCTGCCAGCTCCTTCTCCCCGACGGCTGGACGGAGCGGAGGATTCGCGACCTCTACGCATCCCTCTACGAGGGGGCGAGCTTCGTGCGGCTGGCCGAGGAGCCGCCCGAGGTGCGTGACGTCGCGGGCAGCAACCGCTGCGACCTCCACGTGGCCGTTCGCGAGCGCCGGTGCGCCGTCCTCGCCGCCCTCGACAACCTGGTCAAGGGAGCCGCCGGCCAGGCCGTCCAGAACCTGAACGTGATGATGGGATGGGAGGAGGGGTGCGGGCTCCTCGCCCTCGCCCCGTACCCGTGACACCGGAGAGCCCCGCGATGCACTTCGCGCACCTGCGCGAGGCCGGTCCCGAGCGGATCGAGTTCCTCGTCGGCCTCGCCGCCGAGATCAAGAGGGCCCCACGGCACGATCGTCCCCTCGAGGGGCTGGCCGTGGCCCTGTGTTTCGCCGACCCCTCGCTGCGGACGCGCGCCTCGCTCGACGTCGCGGCGAGCGCCCTCGGGGCCCACCCGGTCTCGCTCCAGCTCGGGGCCGAGACCTGGAAGATCGAGTCCCGCCGCGGGGTGGTCATGGACGCCGAGGCCGCCGAGCACGTGCGCGAGGCCGTGCCCGTGCTCTCCCGCTACTTCCAGGCGCTCGCGCTCAGATGCTTCGGCGGGGGGAGGAGCTGGGCCGAGGATCGGGAGGAGCCGCTGCTCGCGGCGTTCCGGGCCCTCTCGCGCGTGCCCGTCGTCAACATGGAGAGCGCGACGGGCCACCCCCTCCAGGGTCTGGCCGACCTCCTGACGATCCGGGAGCGGATGGACCCCCGAGGGAAGCGCTTCCTGCTCACCTGGGTGCCGCACGTGCGCGCCCTGCCTCCCGCCGTCGCTCACACGGCGGTGGAGATCGCCTCGCTCGCCGGGATGAGCGTCACCATCGCCCGCCCGCCCGGCTTCGACCTGGACCCCGAGCTGCTCGAGCGCGCGCGGACATGGTGCAGGGCGCGCGGCGCGGGATTCGAGGTCACGGACGACGTCGAGCGAGCCTACGAGGGCGCGCACGTCGTCTACGCCAAGTCCTGGGGCTCGCTCGAGCGGTACGGGCAGCCGCCGCCGCAGGACCCGGGCTTCCGGGCGAGGTGGATCGTGGACGAGGCGAAGATGCGCCGCACCGAAGGGGCGATCTTCATGCACTGCCTTCCCGTGCGGCGAAACCTCGAGGTCACCGACGGGGTCCTCGACTCCCCGGCGTCGGCGGTCGTGGATCAGGCCGAGAACCGCCTGCACACGGCGAAGGCGGTGCTCCTCCACCTCCTCGGTGCCTCCGGGGCGATCGAGTCCTCCCTGAGGAGCGGAGCATGACGGACGCGATCGAAACCCTCAAGCGCGCGATCCCGTACGTGCGCCTCTACAAGGGAAAGACCTTCGTGATCAAGGCGGGCGGGACGGTGCTCGCGCGGCGCGAGGTCCTCGACGGTCTGACGGGAGACGTCGCCCTCCTCCACCAGCTCGGCATCCGCACCGTGTTCGTTCACGGCGGCGGGGCGCAGGCCACCGCACTCGGCCGCAGGCTCGGTGTCGAGCCGGTCCTGATCGCGGGGCGCAGGGTCACGGACGCCGGCGCGCTCGAGGTCGTCAAGATGGTCTACGGGGGGAGCCTGCACCTCGACGTCCTGTCCTCGTTCCGCGCCCACGCGGCCCCCGCCGTGGGCGTCTCGGGCGTGGACGCCGACCTCGTCACCGCGCGCCGGAGGCCGTTGCGGGAGATCGCACCCGAGCCCGGCGCTGCGGCCGTTTCCGTGGACTTCGGCTACGTGGGGGACATCGAGGAGGTCCGCCCGCTTCTGCTCGAGCACCTCCTCGACGGGGGCATGATCCCGGTCGTGGCGCCCCTCGCCTGTGACCGGCGGGGGGAGGTGCTGAACGTGAACGCGGACACGATCGCCCAGGCCCTCGCCTGCGCCCTCGGCGCAGAGAAGCTCCTCGTGTTGACGGACCGGGACGGCCTGCTCCGGGACGCGACCCGGCCGGACACCCTCGTCTCCTGCGCCGACATCGAGGAGGTCGAGGCGGTCGAGGCGTCGGGGGCGATCAGCGCAGGGATGCTCCCGAAGGTGGAGG
This sequence comes from Acidobacteriota bacterium, assembly GCA_037446795.1. Classification (GTDB taxonomy): domain Bacteria; phylum Acidobacteriota; class Polarisedimenticolia; order Polarisedimenticolales; family JBBIHW01; genus JBBIHW01. The sequence continues at coordinate 7,939 of JBBIHW010000062.1, read as the reverse complement.
CGTGCGTCCGGGCGCTGCGCGGGGGCGTGCGGCGGACCCACATCCTCAACGGGACGCGGCCCGGGGCGCTCCTCCTCGAGGTGTTCACCAACGCCGGGTGCGGGACGATGATCGTGGACCGAAGGGAGCGGGAAGCCTACGAGCGCGGCGAGCGCGACTCGAGCCCTTCGCAGCCCGCCCCCGCCGGCCCGCCCCGCTCCTGCTGACCGCGATGGAACCCTCCTCGCTCCTCCGCGAGCTCGTCCGCACCCCGTCCGAGAGCGGGCACGAGGATGCGGTCGTCGAGCGCCTGTTCGTGGCGCTTCGACAGCTCGGGCTGCCGGCGACGCGGCGCGGCCACAACATCTACAGCCTCTCGGGCGAGCGCGGGCCGCTGCTGCTGCTCGTCTCCCACTCGGACACGGTTCCGGCGGGCGACGGCTGGACGCGCGATCCGTACGGGGGCGAGCTCGAAGGGGGCCGCATCTACGGCCGCGGCGCGAACGACGCCAAGGGCGTGCTCGTCGCCATGCTCGCCGGCGCCTGGCGGGCGCTCGAGGCCGGCGCCGTGCGCGGGAGGCTCTGCGTGGCGGCGGTGTCCGAGGAGGAGACCACCGGGCGCGGGATCCGGGAGCTGCTCCGCGAGCTGCCCCCGCCCGACGCCGCGGTGGTCGGGGAGCCGACCGGGCTCGAGCCCGCGGTCGCGCAGAAGGGCCTGCTGGTCCTCGAGCTGACCGCGCGGGGCCGGTCCGCGCACGTCGCATGGGGCGAGGGGGTGAACGCGATCGCCCGCGCCGCGAGGGACGTGGTGGCGCTCTCCGAGATGAGGTTCGAACGCGAGCACCCGCTGCTCGGGTTGCCCACCGTGCAGGTCACCGAGATCCACGGGGGAATCCGGCACAACGTCGTGCCGGACTCCTGCCGCATGGTCGTGGACGTGCGGACGACGCCCGCCTACACGGACGAGGAGCTCCTGAGCGAGATGCGATCGCGGATCGAGGCCGATCTCGAGGTCCGCTCGCGCCGCCTGCCTCCGGTGGAGACCGATCCGGGCCACGCCATCGTCCAGGCCGCGCTCGCCGCCCGGCCGGGCGCCAGGCCGTTCGGCTCGCCCACGCTGTCCGACTGGGTCGCCCTCGCCGCCGTGCCCGCGGTCAAGGTCGGGCCGGGGGACTCGCGGCGGTCCCACACGGCGGACGAGTACCTGGAGGTGCGCGAGCTCGAGGAGGGGATCGCGTTCTACGAACGGCTCGTGCGGTGCTACTTCGAGCGGTGCTCGGGTTGACCCGGGGGATTCATGAAGGACCGTAGCGGGCCCGAGGGCCTCTCGTCATTCCGGCGAAAGCCGGAATCCAGTCGTCACGATCCTGGACCCCGGCTTTCGCCGGGGTGACGTCGGAGGGGGCGGCGTCGAGACATGGCGAGGAAGCTGTGGCAGACGGAGGGCGGCGGCGATCCGCGGGTCGAGGCCTACACCGCCGGAGCCGACCCCGAGCTCGACCGGGAACTGCTCGCCTACGAGATCTACGGGAGCCTCGCGCACGCGACCGAGCTGCGGAGGATCGGCCTCCTCGAGGAGAGGGAGCTGCGGGCCGTGCGGCGGGAGCTGCGGGCGCTGCTGTCCCGGGCCGACTCGTTCCGGATCCGCCCCGGGCAGGAGGACGTCCACACCGCCGTCGAGCAGCACCTGACCCGCCGGCTCGGAAAGACGGGAGCGCGGATCCAGGCCGGCCGCAGCCGCAACGACCAGGTGCAGACCGACCTCCGGCTCTACCTCAAGGACCACCTGCTGCGCCTGCAGGAGCTGGCACTGGAGGCCTCGGCCGAGTGGGAGCGGTTCGGGAGGCGCTTCAGCCGCCTTCCCTTCCCCGGCTACAGCCACCTGCAGCGGGCGATGCCCGCCACGGTCGGCCACTGGGCCGCCTCGCACGCCGAATCCCTGGCCGATGCATGCGGGCCCCTGGGCTTCGCCTACGAGGAAGCCGACCGCTCCCCGCTCGGCGCCGCGGCGGGCTTCGGCGTACCGCTCCCGCTCGACCGCGAGCGCGTGGCGCGCCTGCTCGGCTTCCGGCGCGTCCAGAGGAACACGCTGCGTGTGCAGAGCGCGAGGCCGCGCATCGAGGCCGCGGCCGTCTTCGCGCTCGCCGCAGTGGCGCGCGACGTGGGCGTGCTCGCCTGGGACCTTTCCCTGTTCGCCACCGCCGAGTTCGGGTTCGTCGCCCTCGACCCGTCCGTCACCACGGGGAGCAGCCTCATGCCCCAGAAGCGCAACCCCGACCTCGTGGAGCTGACCCGCGCGCGCGCGGCGCTGTTCCCTGGCTGGCTCGTCCAGGTCTTCCAGGTCGGCGCCCTGCCCTCGGGCTACCATCGCGACCATCAGATGACGAAGCGGCCGCTGCTCGCGGCCGTGCGCACGGGGCGGGAGATGCTCGAGATCGCAGCGAGGCTCCCGCGCGCGATCCGCGTGCGCGAGGAGCGGTGCCGAGCCGCCGTGACCGGGGAGATGCTGGCGACCTCGCGCGCCCTCGCCCTCGCCCGCCGAGGGGTCCCGTTCCGGGCGGCCTACGCCAGGATCGCGAGGGAGGAGAGAGGCCGGGACGGACCCCGGGACCCGGTCGCGGACGGGCTCGATCTACCCGACGACCCTGGAGCCCCGGGCAACCCCGACTGGGACCGCATCGCGCAGGAGCGGGCGGAGGCCGGCAGGCGCCTCCGCGCGGAGCGCCGGCGGCTCGAGTCGCGCTGGCGCGCGCTCCTCGAGGGCTGACCCGCGGGTTCTGGATTCCGGCTTTCGCCGGAATGACGGCGCCGTCACGCCGGCCGCGCTGCCCTCGCGCCCGCGCGCGCGAGCACCTGGAGGATTCCCTTGCAAAACTGGGGCAGGTCCTCGGGCCCGCGGCTCGACACGAACGGCCCGTCCACCACCACCGGCGCGTCCTCCCAGATGGCGCCCGCGTTGATCAGGTCGTCCTTGATGCCGGGCGAGCCGGTCGCTCGCACGCCGCGGTAGACGCCGGCCGAGATCGGAACCCACCCGCCGTGGCAGATCGCCGCCACGAGCTTCCGCGAAGCGGCGAGCTCCCTGACGAGCTCGAGCACGGCGGGATCGCGCCGGAGCTTGTCCGGCATCCAGCCGCCCGGGACGATCACGCCGTCGAAGGCTGCGGGTTCGAGGCTTCCGACCGCAGCGCCCGACACGCACGGGTAGCCGTGCTTGCCGCGGTACCGGCGGCCCGCCTCCTGCCCGGCGACGACGACTTCGGCTCCGGCCTCGATCAGCCGGAGTCTCGGGACCCACAGCTCGAGGTCTTCGTAGTCCTCCCCCACGAGGATCAGAAGGCGCTTTCCTTCCAGTTCGTTCACGGCCCGCCTCTGGTGGAACGTCGTGTCTCATCGTACTGGTCGCGACCGGCATCGCGCCACGCCGCAGGCGTTCCCGTAGGATAGGCGGGTGAGGAACGAGTCCATCGGGCGCAGCGACGGGCTTCTGTGGACGCGCCCGTTCACCCTCGCCGTGGCCGGGACGACGGCCACGTTCGTGGGCTTCTACTTCCTGCTCCCGACGCTGCCGCCGTACGCGCTCGAGCTCGGCGCCTCCAAGACCGAGGCGGGCTGGCTCGTCACCCTCTTCACGCTGCCCGCCGTGATCGCGCGGACGCTCACCGGTCCCGCGCTCGACCGGGGCGAGCGGAAGCGGATGCTCGTCCTCGGGCTGCTGCTGATCGCGCTCGCCACGGCGGCCTACGGCGCGGTCGCGACGCTGCCCGCGCTGTTCGTTCTGCGCGCCACGCACGGCGTCGGCTGGGGCCTCGCGACGACCGCGTTCGGTTCCCTCGTCGCCGACCTCGCGCCGCCGCCCCGGAGGGGCGAAGCGCTCGGCTACTGGGGGATGGCGCCGACCGCCGCGATGGCGGTGGGTCCGCTCGCGGGCCAGTGGCTGCACCTGGTCTCGGGCTACGCAGCCGTGTTCGTGGGCTCGGCGCTGCTCGCCCTGGTCTCCCTCGGGGTCGTCCTTCCGATCGCGGACGTCGCTGCCTCGGAGGTCGCCCGGCCGCGCCGCGTCCTGGCCTTCCCGAGGGAGGCGCGGCTGCCGGCCACGACGCAGTTCCTGTCGAGTCTCGCCTACGGGGGCCTGATCGCCTTCCTTCCCATCGAGATGGCGGCTCGAGGCGAGGGCACGGGCGCCTACTTCACCGTCTACGCCCTCGCGATCCTCCTGGCCCGGCCCGTGGCGGGACGCCTTTCCGATCGGCTCGGCCGAGCCGCCGTCGTGCACCCGGCGCTCGCCCTCGCCGCGACGGGAACCGTCCTGCTGGGGTTCGCCCCGCGGCCGGCGGCCGTGCTGCTCGCCGCGGTCCTCTACGGCGCCGGCGTGGGCTCCTCGTTCCCTGCGCTCATGGCGTTCACCGTGGACCGCTCGCCGGTGGCGACGCGCGGCGCGGCCCTCGCGGCCTTCTTCACGGCCTTCGACCTCGCGATGGCGTTGGGCGCCGCGCTCCTGGGGCCGGTCTACGAGAGCTTCGGGTTCCTCGCGATGAACGCCTCGGCGGCCTCGGCCATCGTCCTCGCCGAGGTGCTGTTCGTCGGTCTCCTGCTCGCGGAGGCCCGCGGCGAACGCCGCCGGCAGCCCGGCTGACCCTCCTCAGCCTCGAAGCGTGAGGAGGACCGCCTCCGGAGGGCAGGCCACGCGCAGCGGGAGCCCGGCGGCGCCGAGCCCGCGACTGACGACGAGCTCGCTGCGCCCGAAGCGGTAGCGGCCCTCGTCGAGCCGGTACCGGCTCTGGCGGAAGAGGAGCGGGATGCCCGCCGGGCGGATCTGGCCGCCGTGGGTGTGTCCGGCCGCGACGACACCGACGCCACGACGGGCGGCCTCGAAGAAGATGTCCGGGTTGTGCGAGAGGAGCAGGACGGGAGCCCCCGGCGCTCGGGCGGCGGCTGCGTCGAGGGCGGCGTCGAGATCGGGGCGCCCCCGGACAAGGTCGTCCACGCCCGCGAGCGCGAGGACCGCGCCGTCCTTGCCCACGGGCGCCGCCT
>JBBIHW010000062.1:0-2916 GCA_037446795.1 Acidobacteriota bacterium | reverse complement strand
GGAGCACGCGGACGCCGGTTGCTTCGAGGAGGGCCCGGAGGCGCGGCGCCTCCCCGGTGTAGTGGTCGTGATTGCCGAGAACGCCGTAGACGCCCAGGGGCGCCTCGACGCGGCGGATCGTGTCGAGGTGCGGGAGCAGGTCCGAGAGCCGGGCGTCGGCGAAGTCTCCTCCGAACAGCACGAGGTCCGGCTCGACCTGGAGCAGCCGCGCGAGGGCGGCCTCGAGGCTTGCCGGCGAGAGGAACGGTCCGGCGTGGATGTCGGTCACGAGCAGGATCCTCAGCCCGTCGAGCGGCGGCGGAAGCCCCGGGAGGCGAACCGTGGCCTCCGACAGCGTGAGCTGGCATTCGAGAAGGAGGCCGTACGGGCGGTGGATCCCCGGAAGGCGAGGCCAGATGCGCCGGCTCGCCCAGAGGTTCACCTCGCGATGGATGGCGCGAAGCCGGCCGCGCGAGGGATCGAAGAAGCGGCGCGGACGCGTGGTGGCGAGCCGCGGCGGGTCGAGCTGCCGCGCCAGCGGCGCGGGCAGGCCGGCCCGCAAGTGGCGGCCGGACGCACTCGCCCGGAAATTTCGGAAGGCGCGGGCCCCGCGGGACGGAAGGACGAGATCGTCACGGCGCACGGCGCGTACTATCGTCCAGCCGCGGTCCTGCGTCCAGCGGCCCTGGAGGGCCCCCCGGTGAGGACGGTCGTCCTCGAGCCGACTCCCGCCCACATCGCCCGGGCCGCCCGCGCGCTCGCGAGAGGCGAGCCCGTCGCCTTCCCGACGGAGACCGTCTACGGGCTCGCGGCCCCGGTCTTCGACGAGCGCGCGATCGCGCGCGTGTTCGCCGTCAAGGAGCGGCCGTCGTTCGACCCCCTGATCGTGCACGTCTCCGACAGCGCGATCATGGCCTCGTCGGTCCTCGCGCAGCTCGAGGAGCAGGGCCTGGTCGAGGGGTCGTCGCTCGCGCCGCGGGCGCTCGAGGCGGCGCAGCGGCTGTTGCGATCGCTCTGGCCCGGGCCGTTCACGCTGGTGCTCCCGAAACGCGCGGCCGTTCCGGATTTGGTGACGGCCGGCCTTCCGACCGTCGCTCTCAGGATGCCGCGCCATCCGGTCGCGCAGGCTCTGATCGCGGCTGCGGGAGTGCCGCTCGCGGCACCGAGCGCGAACCGGTTCGGCCGCCTGAGCCCGACCACTGCGGCCGCCGTGGTCGCGGAGCTCGGCGGCAGGATCGGGATCGTCCTCGACGGCGGCCCCTGTGCGGTCGGAGTCGAGTCCACGGTCGTCGCGCTCGACCCGGAGGGACGGCTTCGCGTGCTGCGGCCCGGCGGAACCCCCCTCGAGGCGATCGAGAGGATCGCCGGAGCTCCCGTCCATCCCGCGAACGCGGCGGGAGGAGCTCGGGCGGGTCCGAAGAGCTCCCCCGGCATGCTCCCGTCCCACTACGCACCGTCGAAGCCGCTTCTCCTCCTGCCGTGCGCAGCCGCCCGGATGGACGCCGCCGCAGCGAGCGAAGCCAGGGCCGCACTGCCTCGCGGAACGACGCGGGCGGGTCTGCTCGTCGTCTTCGGCGAGCCCGAGGCCGGGCGGCTCGCGCTCGCCTCGGCTCTCGGTTGCCAGGTGATCGCCCGCACCCTCAGCCCGTCGGCAGACCTGGAGGAGGCGGCGCGGCGCCTCTTCGCCGCGCTCCGCGAGCTCGACGCCTCGGAGGCGGAGGTCCTCTTCGCCGAGCCCTGCCCGATCCGAACCGGGCTCGGCCACGCGATCGCGGACCGGCTCGAGCGCGCGGCGGGGCGACAGGCTCGAGGTGCGGGCGGTCCCGCGACGCGGTAAGCTCCACCCCGAGGAAGGCCAGGAAGGGCGACACATGGCCGTTCGCAGGACCACGATGCCGCGGCCCGAGGAAGTCCTGCCCGGCAGGGCCGATCCGATCCGGGTGGCGCCGACTCACTACGTGCTCGGCACCCCCATGCTGCCCCCCTTTCCGCGGGACATGCGGCTCGCCATGTTCGCAATGGGCTGTTTCTGGGGCGCCGAGAAGCGGTTCTGGGAGATGCCCGGCGTATTCTCGACCCAGGTCGGCTACGCCGGAGGGCACACGCCGAACCCGACCTATCAAGAGGTGTGCACGGGCCTCACCGGCCACGCGGAGGTCGTCCGCGTCGTCTACGATCCCGAGCGGGTCTCCTACGAGGATCTGCTCCGGGCCTTCTGGGAGGGGCACGACCCGACGCAGGGGATGCGCCAGGGACCCGACGTCGGAACGCAGTACCGCTCGGCGATCTACTGGCACGACGAGGACCAACGGCGTGCCGCCGAAGCGTCGCGCGACAGGTACCAGAAGCTGCTCGCGGCGGCGGGCTACGGGCCGATCACGACCGAGCTCCGGGAGGCGCCGACCTTCTACTACGCCGAGGAAGACCACCAGCAGTTCCTCGCGAAGAATCCCGGCAGGTCCTGCAGCGAGCAGGGTACGGGCGTGCGCTGCGTGCTGTAGTCGAGCGCCGCGCGCGAGCGGATCGGTCGCCCCGCCGTTTTCGAGCGCCGTCGCGCCGAGGCCCGCCTCGCGCGCCAGGCTCCGGGTCGAGGGACGGAGCGCGGGTGCGCGGCTCGCGCGGCTGCGAATCCGGGCAGCGAAGGGGGCCGGCGCCTCGATGCCGGCCCGCCTCCCATGGGCCAGGAGAACGTGGGTCCGCATTGCGTGACGGAGGAACCGCGCACTTTCCGATCGAGGACGGCACGGCCCAGGAGTTGCCCCGCAGAACGAGGTCCTGCCGCTCCTCGGGCAGCAGAAGGGATTCGAGCAGGAGCTGGCGCTCGTCGGCCAGAGCAGCCGCGGGGGGATCGGCCCGCGGCGGGAGGACCGGCCGTTCCGCGAGCAGTTCGACAAGACCGTGTACCGGAAGTCGCCGAGACGCTCGGACCCGGCGTCG
>JBBIHW010000061.1:0-12011 GCA_037446795.1 Acidobacteriota bacterium | reverse complement strand
ATGTTCGAGAGGTAACGGGGCCCACCCGGGCCCCATCGCAGCTGCGGGCGGCTCGCGCGGGTCGCCTGGACGGCTGCGGCCGCACCGAGCGAGCCGCACGAGAGGGCAGCGCCGGCCTTTCGCCTCCGCCGCGGAGTCGGGCACGGGATCGGCGCCGGTCACGCTCCCGGTCCCGCCGGCGGGCGCGCGTAGAGCCCATCCCGGCGTCAGACCTCGTGGAACTCGACGTCGGGCATCGGGTAATGGCGGCGGTTCAGGGTCCAGAGGCGCAGGCCTGCGCTCGTGGCCGCGGCAGCGACGAGGGCGTCGGCGATCTCCACCCCATGCGATTTCGCGTACCGGGCGAGGTAGGCGCCAGCGCGTCGCCCTGCGATGCCGTCCAGGACCACCTCACCCCGCGCCTCGAAGAACGCTTCGGTGAGCGGCTCCTCGCCCGGGCGTATCCCCGCATACACCTCGGCCCACGTCACGGCCGTGCAGCAGGTGGGTACATGGTCCCGGGCCAGCCGCTCGGCGGCCGCCACCACGTCGCGGCGCCCTCGCAGGATCTCGATGACGACATCCGAGTCCAGAAGGACGCCGGTCAACTCCTGCCTGGCTTCGCCCGTCGCGTATCGCGCCGCAGCTGCCTCACGAACGCGGCGGCCGGGCCGAGGTCGTCGCGGTCGCGCCATAGTCCCTCGATCGCCCGCAGCGTCCGCAGCTGCCGCTCGATCCCGCCGCTGCCGTAGGCCCTCACCAGCGCGTCCCGGACGAGGTCGGACACCGTGCGTCCCTGCCGGCGGGCGAGCTGCCGGAGCCGGGCGTGGATCCCGTCGTCCAGATAGAGCTGGGTCCGAACCACGTGATGTATATACATCACCCGTGCGACGTCGTCCAGCCCGACGGGTCCTCGCCTCTTACGGGGCGGAGGGCATCGGAAGTAGGCTGCGCTCCGTGCAGGAGGCCCTCGGGCCGCCGATCCTCCGCCGGGACCTCGACCGCCGGGGCAGGGTCGGGTCTCCGCCTCGAACGGCGTCGCCTCCGGGGATGCCCCGAGCTTTCGGTGACACTCCCGACATCCCGGCCGGACCGGTCCCCTCCCCACGGTGCGGGCTCGGCCCGTCGGAGCTGGAATACGGTCCCCGCGGGCCGGGTTCTCAGGGGCGATCGGCAAACGCCTTTCGAAATGGAGGTCGCCATGACGAGACGCTACGTCGCACCGCTCGCTGTGCTCGCGATCGCTTCCGTGCTCCGGGCGGGTCTGTACGCCGCGGAACCGGTGAGCGTCACGGGCGAGGTCATCGACTCCGCCTGCTTCATCAAGATGGGGGCGAAGGGGGACTCCCACCGCGAATGCGCCCAGAAGTGCGCGGATGCGGGCATCCCGCTCGCCATCCTCGAGGACGGCACGCAGAAGGTGATCCTGCTCGTCGCGCAACGCGACATGGAGACGCCGAACCAGATGCTCCGGGAGCACGCGGCCCGCAAGGTGACCGTCACCGGCCGCTGGTTCGAGAAGGGCGGGGTCAAGGTGCTCGAGGTGGCGTCGGTCAAGCCCGCCGGCAAGTGATCCCAGCCGTACGACCGCGAGGGGCCGGCCGCGAGCCGGCCCTTCGTGTCTCGAGCGCTCGTCGGGGCCGCCGTTGAGGGCCGGGGAGAGCAGGCTCGCCGTCTGGGGGCTCCTCGTCCTCGTCCTGCTGGAGACGGTGGCGCTCGCCGCCCTCGCCTTGCGCGCCTCCTGGCAGCGCCGCGCGCGCGGGACGCCCGTCGTGCGAGGGCGCGAGATCGCCGAGCGGGCCGGCTGCTTCGCCTGCCACGGACCCGGCGGCGCCCGGCCGATCCCGAACCCGGGGGCGAAGGGCGGCGAGGTTCCCGGCTGGACGGGCGGGACCTGGATGATGTGGAACGACACGGAGGAGGACGTCCGCGCCTGGATCGCGGAGGGGCACCCTCCCGATCGCGAGCCGGATCCGGGCGCGCTCGTCCGGATGCCCGCCTACAAGGACATCCTGACGGAGCGGGAGATCTCGGACCTGGTGGCCTATGTCCTCGCGGTCTCCCAGTTCGGCTGGCCCGAGGACGAGAAGGTCGCCGAAGGGCGCGAGGTCGCGGTGCGCTTCGGCTGCTTCGGGTGCCACGGCCCCGAGGGGCGCGGGCTCGTTCCGAATCCTGGCTCCTACAAGGGCTACGTCGCGCCCTGGGAAGGGCCCGACTACGAGGAGCTCGTGCGCAGCGACGAGGAGTTCCGGCAGTGGGTCCGCAACGGCATTTCGGATCGGTTCAAGCGGAACCCCGCCGCCCGCTTTTTCCTCGAGCGCGCGCCGATCGAGATGCCGGCCTACGGTGATAGGATCGCCGACTCGGAGCTCGACGCCCTGCTCGCCTATGTCCGGTGGATCCGCGAGCACCCCCGCGGCCCGAAGCGACCGCCGCCGTCGAGCGGAGACGACGATGGGAGGGACGGCGAGGCCTCGCGCTGACCGCGCCGTGGCGGCCTGGGCCGGCATTCTCGCTCTCGCCGCGGCGGGCTGCGGGGGTGACGGCGTGATCGAGCTTCCCGCTCCGCCCGTCCCGCCTCCCCCCGAAGGGCCGACGCTCGGCGAGCTCCAGCAGGAGGTCTTCACGCCGCGCTGCGCGCTGCCCGGCTGTCACGGCAGCCCCGCCCCCGTCCTCGGGCTCGACTTGAGCGAGGGGGCCTCCCATCGGAGCCTCGTCGGCGTGCCGAGCGTCCAGTGCCCCGGGTTCCTGCGGGTCGAGCCGGGCAACGCCCTCGGCTCCTGTCTCTACATGAAGTTGCTCGGCGACCCGAGGATCCTCGGCGAGAGGATGCCCCTGCTGCCCCCGCCGCTCGAAGCGTCCGAGCTCGAGAGGATCCGGCTCTGGATCGAGGCCGGGGCTCCCGACAACTGAGGAGGAGGAAGGCCTCGTGCCGGCCGGTCGCGTGACGGCGGCCTCGACGGGATGCGCGGCGCTCGCCGCCGCCCTCCTCGTCCCTTCGGGAGCCGCCCTCGCCGAGCCCTATCTCGCCGTTCGCGCGGGCCTCGCGTGCGCCGCCTGCCACGGGAACCGCACGGGCGGGGGAGGGAGGACGGCGTACGGAGCGGGCTACGGGGCGCAGCAGCTTCCATGGAAGAAGCTCTACGGTGTCGAGTCCCTGCTCGACGGGGCGATCACGCCGAGGCTGCGTCTCGGCGGAGACCTGCGCGGGGCCTACACGGGACGCCTGCGGGAGGAAGCCCCCTACATCGGGGAATACCGTCTCTCCGAGGTCAACGTGTACGCCACCGCCGACCTCCTCCCGGACCGGCTGACCCTCTACGCGGACGAGCGCGTCGCTCCCGGGTCGGCGACGGCGCGCGAGGTGTTCGCGCTGGTGCGGCCGGGGCCGCCCGGCGTGTACGTCAAGGCGGGCAGGTTCTTCCTCCCGTTCGGCCTGCGGCTCCTCGACGACGATGCAGCGACCCGCAGGCCCGTCGGGTTCAGCTTCGACCAGTCGGACACGGGCATCGAGGTGGGCATCGAGGAGGGCGGGTGGAGCGGAGCCTTCGCCGTATCGAACGGGACGGCCGGCGCTCCCGAGAGCGACAACGGGAAGCAGGCGAGCTTCGTCGGCGCGTACGTCCGCCCCAGGTGGCGGGTGGGGCTGTCGGTGTCCAGCAACGACCTGCCCGGGCCGCGCCGGCGCAGAGCGGGAGGGCTGTTCGGCGGGCTTCGCCTCGGGCCCGTGGTCGTTCTGGCCGAGGCCGACACGGTGCAGACCGACGAGGTGCAGCTTCCGAGGGTCGAGGCCCGCGCGCAGCACGCGGAGGTGGACCTGCTTCTGCTCGAGGGGCTCAACCTCCGGGTCTGGACCGGGCGGTTCGATCCGGACGGCGACGTCCCGGGCGACACGCTGCGGCAGGCCGGAATAGGGCTCGACTGGACCGTGTTGCCAGGATTGCAGGTTCGCGGGATCTTCAGGGGGCGGGATGGACCCGCGGGGCTTTCCGGGAGCAGGGACGACGAAGCGACTCTCGAACTCCACGTATACTTCTGAGGCGCCTCGCGCGGGCGGGGTGGGCAGCCCGCTCGGGCGGCCTGTCCGCGCGCCCGGAGGACAGCAGCCGCGCCCGTCCGCGGGAGATCGGCGCGGCGACGGGTCGGGGGGTGTGGACCGGATCCGCTGGCACCTGGTTGCAGCGCTCCACGCCGGCCATCTGAGGCCGGGCGACCGCGTCCCGTCCGTCCGGAAACTCGCCGAGCAGACGGGCCTCAACCGCAAGACCGTCCACCGCGCCACCGCAGGCTTTCGGCCGAAGGACTCCTCGAAATGCGGCCCGGCAGCGGGACGTTCCTGGCGGAGGCGCGGATCGCGGCCCCGTCCCAGCCGCCCACGAGCCAGCTCGTCCTGTGCGTCAACCGGGTGCGCGCCGAGGCCGCCGCCCTCGGCATAGACTCGCGCCACTTCTCGAGGTTCCTCCACTACTGTCTCGACGAGGGCTTGCGCGACCTGCCGGTGGCAATCGCCGAGTGCAACCGCGAGCAGGTGGGCGTCTTCAGCCACGAGCTGCGGGCCCTGCTCGGGGTGCGGCCGCGCCCCGCGCTCCTCGAGGACCTCAAGGCGCGCGGCCGCGAGGTCCTGAGCGGTGTGGCCGGCGTCGTCACCACGGACTTCCACCGGGCGGAGGTGGCCGAGCTCGTGGCTCCCGTGGGGCTTCCGGTCTACCGCATCTCGCTCGACCCGAACTTCTCGAGGGCGATCCTCGAGCGCGCGCGAGTCGTCCCCGTGGTCATGATCGTCTCGGACGCGAGCTTCGCGCCGCGCTTCCTGCGGTTCGCCGCCGACGCGGCGGGCCGGCCCGACATCGTCAAGCGCTTCACCATCGTCGAGGCCGCCGCGGCGCGCGAGGTCCTGCGGAGCCTCCCCGCCGGGGCCGCGATCTACGTCTCTCCGCTCGTCGAGGAGGAGGTCGCGCCGAGGATCCCGGCCGGGGTCGAGCGGATCGTGGTCCGGCGGCACATCGGCTCCGCATCGGTGGAGAGGCTCCGGGCCCGCCTCGCCTACGACCTGGTCTCGGCGGAGACCGGCCGACGGTTGACGGCGCGCGACTGAGCCGCCACGATACCGCTTTCCGGCGAGACGCGATGGCCGAGACGCGAGCCTCATGGTCGCGCGCGGTCGAGGTCCCGGAGCCCGACAGGCGCGCGCTGATCCAGGGGGACCACCACGAGCCCCACCGGATCCTCGGTGCGCACCCGGCCGCCGAGGGTGTCGTGGTCCGCGCGTTCCATCCCGAGGCGGTCGCGTGCGCCTGCCTTCTCGAGGACGGCACGGTGCTGCCGATGGAGCCGATCGGTGACGGAGCGCTCTTCGGCGCCCTCGTCTGCGGCGCCACGCTCCCCCTCCGATACCGCCTGAGGTTCGAGTTCGCGTCGGGAGGGGTCTGGGAGCGGGAGGACCCGTACCGGTTCCTCCCGACGCTCGGCGACCTCGACCTCCACCTGTTCAACGAGGGAACGCACGCGAGGCTCTGGGAGGTCCTCGGGGCGCACCGCCGACGCATGGACGGCGTGGAGGGGACCGCCTTCGCCGTCTGGGCCCCCAACGCGCGCCGGGTGAGCGTGGTGGGGGATTTCTGCCGCTGGGACGGCCGCGTCTACCCGATGCGCGTGCTGGGCAGCTCGGGGATCTTCGAGCTGTTCGTTCCGGAGGTCGGCCCGGGGGCCCTCTACAAGTACGAGATCAAGACGCGCGAAGGGGCGCTGCGGCTCAAGGCCGATCCCTTCGCCTCCTCCATGGAGACGCCCCCGGGCACCGCCTCGCGCGTGGTCGTCTCCTCCTACGCGTGGGGCGATGCGGAGTGGATGGACGCGCGCGGGCGGCGCGATCCCGCCCGGGAGCCGATGGCGATCTACGAGGTCCACCTCGGCTCGTGGGCGCGCGTGCCGGAGGAGGGGGACCGGCCGCTCACCTACCGCGAGATCGCGCCGCGCCTGGCCGACCACGTGTCCCGGCTCGGCTTCACGCACGTGGAGCTGCTGCCGGTGATGGAGCACCCGTTCGGCGGGTCCTGGGGCTACCAGGTGTCCGCCTACTACGCGCCGACCTCGCGCTACGGGACGCCCGACGACTTCCGGTTCCTGGTGGACACGTGCCACCGGCGCGGGATCGGGGTGATCCTGGACTGGGTCCCGGCGCACTTCCCCCGGGACGACTTCGCCCTGCGCCGCTTCGACGGCACCGCGCTCTACGAGCACGAGGACCCGCGCAAGGGGGAGCACCCGGACTGGGGCACGCTCGTCTTCAACTACGGCCGCCCCGAGGTCCGGAGCTTCCTGGTGGCGAACGCCCTCTACTGGCTCGAGGAGTTCCACGCGGACGGCCTGCGCGTGGATGCCGTGGCCTCGATGCTCTACCTCGACTACAGCCGGCGGGAGGGGCAGTGGGTGCCGAACCCGTACGGCGGTCGCGAGAACCTGGAGGCCTTGGACTTCCTGCGGGCGCTCAACGAGACGATCGAGCGCCGGTGCCCCGGCTGCTTCACGGTGGCCGAGGAGTCCACGGCGTGGCCGGGGGTGACAAAGCCGGCGCGGGAAGGAGGGCTCGGCTTCACCTTCAAGTGGAACATGGGCTGGATGCACGACACCCTCCTGTACTTCTCCAGGGACCCGATCCACCGCAAGTGGCACCACAACGACCTGACGTTCGCCATGCTCTACGAGTACACGGAACGCTTCGTCATGCCGCTGTCCCACGACGAGGTCGTCCACGGAAAGCGCTCCCTGCTCGAGAAGATGCCGGGGGACCTCTGGCAGAGGTTCGCCAACCTGCGCCTGCTCCTCGCCTATCAGTACACGCGGCCGGGCAAGAAGCTCCTGTTCATGGGGACCGAGCTCGCGCCGCACCGGGAATGGGACGCCGGGACGAGCCTCGACTGGCACCTGGCAGCGGACCCGTGGCGGTCCGGGCTCGACCGGTTCCTCGCGGAGATCGGGCGGCTCTACCGGAGCACCGGCTGCCTCTTCCGGCGCGACCACGAACCGCAGGGGTTTTCCTGGATCGCCTGCGACGACGCGGACAGTTCGGTCCTCGCCTACGTCCGGTGGGACGGCGAGGACCACCGCGTCGTGGTCTTGAACCTCACCCCCGTTCCGCGCGAGGACTACCGGATCGGCGTCCCACGCCCGGGCCGCTACGTGGAGTGCCTCAACAGCGACGACGCCCGCTTCGCGGGCAGCGGCTTCCCGACGGTACGGGAGCCGGTGACGGAGGGCGTTCCATGGCAGGGCCAGGCCCAGTCCGTGCGGCTGCGGCTGCCCCCGCTCGGTGCGCTCGTCCTCGCCCCGCAGTCGTGAAGCGGGAGGGCGCCGCGCTCTCTGCACCGATCCCGCGCGAGCGGGGATCGCTTCGGGGCGCCCGCCGCGCACCGTCCCCGATCGCCCGGCGGTCCGGCCGGCGGGGGGTGGCCGGCGCTCCGGTTTCGACGTAAAAAGGAGCGCTCATGTCCCACCGGCAACGACGGACGGTCCGCCGGTTCCCGGCCGTTCGGCTCGCGACGCTCGTCCTCGCGTTGCTGGCAACCGGCTTCGCTCCGCGCGAAGGAGGGCCTGAGCGCGAGAGGCCGCTCCGGCCCGCGACGCTGCGGCCGGTTCCGCTCGACCTGTCCCGGGAGACGCCCCTTTCGCGCCCCGCGCGCGAGTTCGTCGCCCGCTACGGCGGGACGTGGCGCTTCGAGGTGGACGAGCGGACCGGCCTCGCCGTGATGGCGAGCGGGTCGGGCGTCCCGATGGTCCCGGGCCGCGGGAACTCGCTCGGCACCGAGGTCCTCGCGGGGCTGCCGCTGCCCGACGGCGAGGTCACGCTCGAGACGCTCGAGCCGATCGCGAGGGCTTTCATCGCGGACCACGCGGCGCTGCTCGCCCCCCGCAGCGGCCGGCTCGAGCTGGACCGGGAGTCGAGCGGCCCGCGCGACGGCGGCCGCCTGTTCAGCCTCTACTTCCGCTGGATCGTCGGAGGGGTTCCCGTCGAGCATGCCCGTGTCTTCCTCCGCCTCAACAGCGGGAACCTGACGCAGCTCGGCGCGCCGCTCGTCGGCGTCGCCGAGCTCGACCCCCGGCCCTCGGTGCCGGCCCGGGAGGCCATCGAGCGCGTGCTGGCCTGGTCGGGCCACGTCGAGACAGCCCGGATCGAGGGGGAGCCGGAGCTGTTGTTCCAGCCCGAGGACGACGGCGAGCGCCTCGCCTACCGTCTGGTGTGGGTCGTCCGGTATCGCACGGCGGGCGGGATCGAGACCTGGGAAGGGCGCGTGGACGCCCGGACGGGCGAGGTCGTCTCCTTCCGCGACGTCAACGCCTACGGCCGCGTTCGCGGAGGGATCTTCCCGCGCACGGTCGTGGACGCGGAGGCGTCCTCTCCGCTTCCGCTCGCGCGCGTCGAGGGGGAGACGCCCGTGGTCGCGGACCGGGCGGGGTTCTTCCCGTACTCCGGGGGGGCGATCGAGTCCGGGCTGGACGGGCAGTTCTTCCGGACGAACTGCGAGGACGGTTGCGCGAGCCCGCCGCAGGCCAAGGCGTCCGCCTCGGCCGGCATCGGATGGCTCGACTTCGGCGTCGGAGGCACGGACCAGGTCGGCAACGGCCGCTCCACGCGCGCGGAGCGCACGGCCTTCTACCACGCGAACCAGGTGCGCCGGGTCGCCAAGAAATGGCTCGCGATCCCGTGGCTCGACGGCAACATCGGGATCAATGTGAACATCGCCAGCACCTGCAACGCCTTCTGGGACGGTTCGGCCAACTTCTACCGGTCGGGGGGAGGCTGCAACAACACCGGCGAGATCGCCGACGTGGTCTACCACGAGTGGGGCCACGGCCTCGACGGGAACACGCGAGGAGGCGACGGGGCGACCGGAGAGGGCACCGCCGACGTCGTCTCCACCCACATGACCCACGACGCGCGCATCGGACCGTACTTCCAGACGGATGGGGACCCGGTCCGCGACCTCGACAAGAGCCGCACGTCGAAGGGGCTGCTCACGCGCAGCAACGTGTCCAGCAAGTGCCCGCCGGGGTCGGGCCCGCTCGGCCGCGAGGTCCACTGCGAGGGGGAGATCTACGGGCAGACGTCGTGGGACCTGAGCACGGCCCTCGCCGCCAAGCACGGCCACCACACGGGCTGGCGCGCCTCCGAGCGCATCTTCTTCACGTCGCTGCCCGATGCGGGCTCCTACCTCCCCGATCAGCCCTTCCCCATCTACAACGCCTACCTTCAGGCCGACGACGACAACGGCAACCTCGCCGACGGCACGCCGAACGGGGCCGAGATCTTCGCCGCCTTCGACACGCACGAGATCGCCGGCGCCGCGGTCGGCTCCTCGACCCCGTGCTCGAGGCCGGCTCAGCCGGCGGTTGCAGTGACCCCGATGTGCGGCGCCGTGGAGGTCTCCTGGACCCCGGTGGCGGGCGTGGACCACTACACGGTGCTCCGGGCCGAGATCCTCGCGGACGGGCCGCTCTTCCCGCTCGCGGACGTTCCGCCGGGGACGACGAGCTTCACCGACACCCAGGTCGCCCCGGGCGTGGACTACCACTACGTCGTCATGGCCGCGAGCCCCGGAGGCTGCGAATCCACGATCGAGAATCCCGTCTCTGCGCGTCTCGATCCGGCGCCGCTGCTGTCGGTCACCTCCGTCACGCCCACGGACGCGCCGCGGGGCAACCGGTCCGGCTTCCCCGATCCGGGCGAGGAGGTGGACCTGATCGTGACCGCAGGCAACCTGGGCGACCTGGCCGCGGGCGGGATTGGTGGGACGCTGTCCACCTCGACGCCGGGCGTCACGATCCTCGAGGGGCTGGACACGTGGCCCGACCTCGCGCCCGGGGCCGCGGCGGCCAACGAGGGTGTGCTGCGGTTCACGACGGACGAGAACCAGCTCGGTTGCGGCGACACGGTGCGGTTCCGGCTGGACTTCGAGGAGGCGTCGGGCTGCGCGGGAGAGGATTCGTTCCTCGACGTGGTTCTCGGGGATCGCCGCGCGGTCTTCGTGGACGATTTCGAGACCGACCAGGGGTGGGCGCTGGACGCGGCGGCCTCCACCGCGACGGCCGGGCACTGGACGCGGGGCGATCCGGACGGGACGAGCGCCCAGCCCGAGGACGACGCCTCGGAGCCCGGCACGCTGTGCTGGTTCACGGCCCCCAACCCGGGTGGGGACGGCACCGACGACGTGGACGGCGGCGTGACGATCCTCCGCTCCCCGGTGCTCGACCTGTCGGGGCTGTCGCAGGCCGCCCTGTCCTACCAGCGCTGGTTCTCCAACCGCGACCTCGGCGAGGACGCGGGCGACTTCTTCAAGGCCGACGTGTCGGCGGACGGAGGCGCCACCTGGATCAACCTGGAGACCCTCGGCACGAACGACACGGCGCCGAGCTGGGTCCGCCGCGAGTTCAAGCTGCACGAGGTGATCGCCCTCACGAGCCAGGTCCGCATCCGCTTTCAGGCGTCCGACGGGCCGGCCACCGGCAATCTGATCGAGGCCGCCGTGGACGAGGTGCGCATCGAGGAGCCGGTCTGCGACGACACGCCGGCCTGCTTCACCGAGCCCACCTTCGCGGGTCTCGAGTCCGCCGCATCGGGCGCCTCCTGTGGCGAGGTCGCGCTCGCCTGGCAGGCGGCGACCTCCAACTGCCAGAACGCCACGATCACCTATCGCGTCTACCGCAGCACGGATCCAGGCTTCGTCCCGGATGGGGCGAACCGGGTCGCGGAGGGGATCGCGGAGACGAGCTACCTGGACACGCTGCTGGAGCCCGGCGCGACCTACCACTACATCGTGCGCGCCTTCGATTCGCGCTCCGGGGAGGAGTCGAACCTGGTGCGCCGGTCGGCGACGGCACCCGCGGAGCCGGATCTCCAGCCGCCCGTCTTCGGCGGCCTCGTCTCGGCCGCCTCCGGCGCCGAGTGCGGCGAGGTCGTCCTCCAGTGGAACGCCGCGCAGGAAAGCTGCCACGGCCCCGTGGCCTACCAGGTGTACCGCTCGACGAGCCCTTCGTTCGTCCCCGGGCCGGACACGCTCGTCGCATCCACGCTCTCGCTCGGTCTCGTGGACGCGGCGCTCGGTCCGGGCCAGTCCTACACCTACGTCGTCCGCGCCCGCGACGAGGCCGGCAACGAGGACGGGAACGACGTGCGAGTCACGGCGACCGCGGCGGCCCGTGACGCGTTGCTCGCGCGGGTGGAGTTCGAACCCGACAACGGAGGCTGGTCCGCCGTCGCACCGAACGACGCGACCACCGGCCGGTGGGAGTGGGGCGATCCGGAGGGGACCGGCGTGCAGCCTGCGGACGACCACACGCCCGCCCCCGGGACCCGGGCGTGGATCACGGGCCTCGTCGCGGCCGGTGGAGATGGGGGAAACGACGTGGACGGCGGGACGACGACGCTGCTGTCCTCTCTCTACGATCTCTCCTCGGCGGTGGATCCGGTGGTGCGCTATGCGCGGTGGTTCACGAACGACCGGGGTAACGCGCCCGGCGAGGATCCCCTCGACGTCGAGGTCAGCGCCAACAACGGGGCCAGCTGGACCCTCTTGGAGCGGGTCGGAGCGGGGACGCCGCTCGCCTGGGTCGAGGTCGAGCACGCGCTCGCGGGCAAGGTGGCGTTCACGAGCCAGATGCGCTTTCGGTTCACCGCCCGGGACCTCGGACAGGGGTCGCTCGTCGAGGCGGGGGTGGACGACTTCGAGCTCGTGGACCGCGGGCAGGGCTGCGGCGGCTGCCCCACCCCGGTCGCGAAGGTGGGCACGATCCTCGCGAGCCGCAGCGGGGACGATGTCGTTCTCGACTGGAGCGCCGACCCGGTGTCCGCGACCCGGTACGCCGTCTACAAGCTCGCCGGTCCCGGCTTCTCCGAAGTCGTGCGCATCGGGACGACCACGACCAAGAGCTTCGTCCACGAGGGCGCGGCGCTGTCGGGCGAGGACTTCTTCTACCGCGTGAGCGCGGTGGACGCCTGCGGGAACGAGTCCGCTCTCGAGTGACGGGTACGGGTCCCG
>JBBIHW010000060.1:0-12023 GCA_037446795.1 Acidobacteriota bacterium | reverse complement strand
TCGCAGCTCAATGGATTACCCCGCGTTGCGACCCGAACAGTCGCGGGAACTTTGGTTTAGAGCACGAACCGAGCGAGGCGGTGCGCGGCTCGAATTCGCGAGAGCTCGGGCACGAATCCCCTCGGCGACCTCGACCGAAACCGCTGAGCGGGAGAGACGCACGGTGGAGTGGTGGAGGCGGCGGGAATCGAACCCGCGTCCGGAAAGGTTCGTACGGGAGCTTCTACACGCGTAGCCGTCTCTTCGTTGTTTCGCCGCCCGGCTGCCGAGGGGCAGGCTGCCGGCCGGCCAGCCCGCTTGTCGTCATCCCCGGCTCGCGGGCGCCGCTCGGGGACCATCCCGATTTTTCGGCGCCTCTACGGGTCGCCTCGGGAAGGGCTACCCGGGAGACGTCGCGGCTTTAAGCCGCGAGGGCCAGCGTCTCAGCGCCAGCTATGTTTATGCCCACCGGATTAACGAGGTGGTGGATCCTCGGCGTGCCGCTTCCGCCTCTTCCTTCCCGTCGAATCCAGTTCGCCCCCGGATCCGATCGGACAACAACATCTTCGACCACGGCGGGCCGGCCGTCAAGTCAACCTCCGGGCCGCCGGATCCGCGGCGGCCCCCCTCCCGTTCGGCGGGCATCCTCGGTGCGCCGCGCGGCGGGCGCGGATCGAGCACTTCCCCTTGGGGTCAGCTCGGATCCCCGCATCGGGGTTCCGCGATGCCGGCCTCGCCTCCGGCCACCGAACAAGAAAGGCGCCGCGCTGTCCTCGGACCCGGCAAAGCCAGCGCGATCCGGGCCGCTCAGAGCGGGGCGAGCCTCATCGAGGCGGCGAGCCCGCTCGTCAGCTCGAGCACGCGACCGGGCGCGATGCCGAGATAGAACAGGACGACGACCGACACAGCGAGCACGGTGGCGGTGAGCGCGGGCAGGCCGGAAGCCTCCGCCATCGCCTCCTCCTCCTCCGCCTCGCGCATCCACATGGAGACGACGACGCGCAGGTAGTAGTAGGCGCCGATCACCGCGGTGAGGGCGCCGACGATCGCCAGCGTGTACTGCCTCGAGACGATGGCGGCCTGGAAGACGAGGTACTTCGCCAGGAAGCCACCGGTCGGCGGGATGCCGGCGAGGGAGAGCAAGAACACGGTCATCGCCAGTGCGAGACCGGGCTTGCGGTGCCCGAGGCCCGCCCACGAGGCCAGGTCGTAGCCGCGCTCCGCCCGGGCGTCGCCGCGCCCGACGGCCGCGGCGACGGCGAACGCCCCCACGGTCATGAAGGCGTACGCCGTCAGGTAGAAGACGACCGCCTCGACCGCGTCGTCGGGCCGGCAGACGACCGCGATCAGCAGGTATCCCGCGTGGGAGATCGAGGAGAACGCCAGCAGCCTCTTGATGTCGGTCTGGGCGAGCGCGACCAGGTTTCCGACGATCATGGTCAGGATCGAGAGCCACGTCAGGACGGGCGTCCAGCTCGCGGCCTGGCCCCCGAGCGCTCCCAGCAGGAACCGCAACAGGGCGGCGAAGGCGGCCGTCTTGGTCGCCGCCGCCATGAAGCCCGTGACGACCGTGGGCGCTCCCTGGTAGACGTCGGGCACCCAGCTGTGGAACGGGACGACGGCGATCTTGAAGGCGAGCCCGACGAGAACGAGGCCGGCTCCGATCCACAGGAGCGTCGAGCCTCCCTGGGCGGCCCGCTCGGCGATGCCCGAGATCTCCAGCGTGCCCGCCGCCCCGTACAGGAGCGCGAGCCCGTACACGAGGAACCCCGAGGAGAACGCCCCGAGCAGGAAGTACTTGAGGGCGGACTCCACCGACCCGAGCCGGTATCGGGTCAGCCCGCACAGCACGTAGAGCGCCAGCGAGAACACCTCGAGCCCGACCAGCAGCATCAGGAGATGGGTCGTCTGGAGCATCACGATCATGCCGGCGAGGGCGAACAGGATCAGGGCGTAGAACTCGCCGTGGTCGGCCTGCTCCCGCTCGAGGTAGCGCGGGGCGGAGGCGACGGACAGGGCCCCCACCACCAGCAGGATGAACGTGAAGAACAGCCCGTAGGCGTCCACGCGGACGAGCCCCTGCGCGGTCTCGATGGGCACTCCTCCGGCGGCCTCGACGGGGTGCTCCTCGTACACCTGCACCCAGAGCAGCCACGTGGGAACCGCCGCCAGCACGATCCCGACGAGCGCGCCGAAGGCGAGGACCCAGCTCCGCCCCCGGAAGAAGGGCGCGAAGAGGAGCGCGAGGAGCCCGTAGCCGGACAGGATCGCCACGGGCAGGAGGGGAAGGAGCAGGAAGTCCGTCATGGGGCGCTCACGCGTTGACCAGGTAGACGAGGATCGCCGCCACACCGAGCAGGAACAGGAGCGCGTAGTTGCGCACGTAGCCGGTCTGGAAGAGCTTGACCAGGTTGCCCGTCACGTCGGCCGCGACCCCGGTCCCGTTGACGAGGCCGTCCACGACGTACCGATCGCAGGCGCCCGACAGGCGCGACAGCGCGTAGAAGGGGCGCACGATCGCCGCCTCGTAGAGCTCGTCCACCCAGAAGAGGTTCCGCGCCATGCGGTAGAGCGTCCCGGCCCTCTCGGCGATCCGCTCGGCGAGGCCGCTCTCCCGATAGACGCGCACGGCCAGCGCGATGCCGGCGAGACCGACGCCGAGGGCGGCTCCGGCGAGAAGCCACTCGAGCCCGCCCCCGTGCGCTCCCCCCGCCCCGTGCCCCTCGTGGGCTCCCCCGGCGCTCGCCACGGCGGGGGCGAGCCAGCGGTGGAAGGTGTCGAGGTCGCGCCCGAGCGTGAGGAACGCGGGCAGGCCGACGAACCCCCCGACGGCCGACAGTGCGGCGAGGACGACCAGGGGAACCGTCATGACGGGCGGGGCCTCGTGGGCGTGGGCCCACTTCGCGTCGCTCCCCCGGAACCCGCCGTGGAACACCAGGTAGAGGAGCCTCGTCATGTAGAACGCCGTCAGGCCCGCCCCGGCGAGCAGCGCCAGGTAGAGGCCGCGCCGGCCCGCCGCCCAGGCTCCGGCGAGGATCTCGTCCTTCGAGAAGAACCCGGCGAAGGGGAACACGCCCGCGATGGCCAGCGTGGCCACCAGGAACGTCCCGTACGTCACGGGCAGCTTTCGTCTGAGGCCGCCCATGCTCCGGATGTCCTGCTCGCCGCCGAGTCCGTGGATGACGCTGCCGGCCCCGAGGAACAGGAGCGCCTTGAAGAAGGCGTGGGTCATCAGATGGAAGATCGCCGCGACGAAGGCCCCCACGCCCGCCCCGGCGAACATGTACCCGAGCTGGCTCACGGTGGAGTAGGCGAGGACCTTCTTGACGTCGGTGGCGCACGTGCCCATCACCGCCGCGAACAGCGCGGTCGCCGCCCCGACCGCGGCGACGACCGCCATGGCCTCCGGGGCGCGGACGTAGAGGCCGGACATGCGCGTCACCATGTAGACGCCCGCCGTGACCATCGTGGCGGCGTGGATCAGGGCGGACACGGGCGTCGGTCCGGCCATCGCGTCCGGCAGCCATACGTGGAGCGGGATCTGCGCGGACTTCCCGCAGGCGCCGGCGAACAGCAGCAGCCCGATCGCGACCAGCAAGCCGTCGCTCCCCGTGGGGGCGTGGGCCACCGCCTCGGCGACCTCCCGGAAGCGAAGGGTCCCGAAGGTCGCCAGCAGGTACAGGATCCCGATCACGAAGGCGAGGTCGCCCACGCGGTTCACGATGAACGCCTTCCTTCCCGCGTCCGCGCACGACATCCCCGTTCTCTCGTCGAACGGGCGGTCGTAGAAGAAGCCGATGAGAAGGTAGGAGCAGAGGCCCACCCCTTCCCAGCCGACGAACATCACCAGGAGGTTGTCCGCGAGGGCGAGGGTCAGCATCATCGCCATGAACAGGTTCATGTAGGCGAAGAAGCGGGAGTACCCCTCCTCGTGCGCCATGTAGCCCACGCTGTAGACGTGGATCAGGAAGCCGACGCCGCAGACGACCAGGGCCATCACCGCCGAGAGCGGGTCGAGGGCGAACTCCCAGGCGATCTCCACGGGCCCCCGGCCCTCCACGACGCTTCCCAGGGAGAGCCAGGTCCCGAGCGCGCGGCTCGCGAAGTGGCGCGCCTCGGCGGGAAGCTCCGAGAGCTCGAGCGTCGCGCCGGTCGCGACGACGAGCGAGGCGAGGACCGAGCCGCACGCGATCCACGACACGGCCCGCTTCGGAAGCCGCCGGCCGACCGCTCCGTTCACGGCGGCCGCCGCCAGCGGGAGGATCGGGACGAGCCAGACCGCCTCGAGCACCGCCGCTACCACCGGAGCAGGTGGACGTCGTCCACGTCGGTCGTCTCCCGGAGCCGGAACAGCGCGATCACGATCGCGAGGCCCACGGCGGCCTCCGCGGCCGCGAGCGTCATCACGAAGAAGACGTAGACCTGCGCCTCGGCATGCCCGAGCTGGCGCGCGAACACGATGAAGGCCAGGTTGGCCGCGTTGAGCATCAGCTCGATCCCCATGAGGATCGTGATCGCCCCCCTGCGGAGCAGCACGCCGGCCACCCCGAGGCCGAACAGGACCGCGGAGACCAGGAGCACGAGGCGCGGCTCCACCATCTCAGAGCCTCCGCTTCGCGAGGAGCACCGCCCCGACCATCGCCACGACGAGCAGCAGCGAGACGACCTCGAACGGGTAGTAGAAGCGCGAGAACAGCTCCTGCCCGACGCTCGCCGCGGTGCCGTAGCCCGGGGGCCGCGCGCCCGGGGCCGGCGGGGCCTCGAGGGCGATCGCGCGGGCGAGGAGGCCGACGAAGGCCGCCGTCCCGAGCGGGGCGAGCCAGCGCTGGAAGACTCCCGAAGAACGCGGCCTCGCCTCGGCCTGCAGGTTCAGGAGCATGATCACGAACAGGATCAGGACCATGATGGCGCCGGCGTAGACGATGACCTGCAGCATGGCGACGAACTGGGCGTCGAGGATCAGGTAGAAGCCGGCGATCGCCACCAGGTTGAAGGCGAGCGCCAGGGCGCAGATCACCGGGTTGCGGTGCGTGATCACGACGAGGGCCGAGGCCACGGCGAGCACCGCGAGGATCGCGAACGCCAGGGTCACGGCCGCGCCTCCCGCCTCACCGGACCACGTCGAAGGCGACTAGAAGCGCCGTCACCAGCACGTTGGCGAGGGCGATGGGGAACAGGCCCTTCCAGCCCAAATTCATGAGCTGGTCGTAGCGGAACCTGGGCAGGGTCCAGCGGACCCAGACGAACAGGAACTGGAAGAAGGCCACCTTGCCGGCGAAGGCCGCGATCTGGAGGGTCCAGAGCGGCCAGCCCGCAAGGCCCTCCCCGACCGGCACACCGAGCTGCCAGCCGCCGAGGAACAGGGTCACCGCGAGGGCCGAGGAGGTGATCATGTTCACGTACTCGGCCATGAAGAACATAGCGAACTTCATCGCCGAGTACTCGGTGTGGTAGCCCGCGACCAGCTCGCCCTCGGCCTCCGGGAGGTCGAAGGGGAGGCGGTTGGTCTCGGCGAAGCCCGCGACGAGGAAGACGACGAAGCCCAAAAGCTGCCAGCCTCCGGCGAAGGCGTTCCAGTTGACGAACCATCCTGCCTGCTGCTCGACGATCTCCACGGGCCGGAGCGTCCCCGAGACGAGCACTGCGGCCGCCACCGACAGCCCGAGCGCCAGCTCGTAGGAGATCATCTGCGCCGAGGAGCGCAGCCCGCCGAGCAGCGAGTAGCGGCTGCGCGACGACCAGCCCGCCATGACGACCCCGTAGACGCCGAGGCTCGCCGCGGCGAGCGCGAACAGCACACCGCCGTCGAGGTCCGCGATCACCAGGCTCGTCTTCCTGCCGAGGACCTCGACGTTGGGCCCGAAGGGGATGACGGCGAAGGCGCACAGGGCCGGCACGAGCGAGAGTGCGGGGGCGAGCGTGTAGGTCGGCTTGTGGGCCTCGGCCGGTACGACGTCCTGCTTCAGCATGAACTTGAGCCCGTCCGCGATCGGCTGGAACAGGCCGAACGGCCCGACGCGGTTCGGACCCCAGCGGAACTGCATCAGGCCGGACACCCTTCGCTCGACCCACGTCATGGCCGACACGCCGCCGAGCAGGACTCCCACGACGACGAGGATCTTGGCTAGGGTCGCCGCGACCTGGAACGCGTGGTCGCTCACCGGCCCGCGCCTCCCCACGCCCCGGCCGGGGCGGCGGCCCCGAGCGGAACACCGAGCA
This sequence comes from Acidobacteriota bacterium, assembly GCA_037446795.1. Lineage (GTDB taxonomy): Bacteria > Acidobacteriota > Polarisedimenticolia > Polarisedimenticolales > JBBIHW01 > JBBIHW01. Next base: position 5,825 of record JBBIHW010000060.1, on the reverse strand, counting down.
GGCCGACCGCCTTCGGGTCCACGCCCGCGAAGGCGGGCACCGCCCGCGCGATCTCCTCGAGCACGCGATCCGCCGCGGTCCAGCGCGGCATGTCGGCGCCGGCCGCCTCGGCGAGGTCGAGCACGATCCTCCAGCCGGGCCTCGCCTCGCCGAGCGGGACCCGGGCGCGGCGGACGCGCTGGAGGCGGCCCTGGAAGTTCACGTAGGTCCCGTCTTCCTCGGACCAGGCGGCCGCCGGGAGGAGGATGGCGGCCGCGGAGGCCGCTCCCGCGACGAACGGGCCCACGTAGACGATCCGCCGCACCCTCGCCGCCAGCTCGGGACGGAGCGCCGCCGTGTCGGAGGGGTAGAGCGGGTCCCCGGCGACGAGCAGCGTGTCGAGCTGCCCGCTCGCGACGGCCTCGAGGACGGCATCCTCGGTCGCCTGCTCCCCGAGGATCCAGGCCGCGGATCAGGAGGTCGTCGTCGCGTCCGCGGGCGATCCTGCGAACGCCCGCGCGCACGCTGCCGAGCCTCGCGAACAGCTCCCTCCACGCGTAGAGGTCCTCCGTGACGAGCCTCGGCGAGAGGATCGCCCCCGCCCGCCCCGCCGCGGCGGCCTCCCTGAGCGCCGCCGCCGCGGCGGCGATCGCCGCGTCCCAGTCGGCCGGCGTGCCCCGCGGCATCTCCGCGGTCTCGAGCCGCTCGCCCTTCTGCATCTCGAGGAAGGCGAGCCTTCCCTCGTCGCAGATCCACCAGCCGTTGACCTCCTCGTTGACGCGCGGGACGACGCGGCGGATCCGGTCGTCCTGCTGGCCGCGGGTCGTCATGAGGAGGTTCTGGGTGCCCGTCGCCACCATCACGTTGCAGCCGCGAGCACAGGCGGCGCACACCGAAGGCGTGTTCCTCAGGTACCAGACCCGGGTTTCGAACCGGAACTCCTTGAGGGTCAGGGCCCCGACCGGGCAGAGGTCCACCACGTTGCCCGAGTACGGGTTGTCGAGCCTCTTGCCCGGGTAGATCCCGATGACCGTCCGGTCGCCGCGCTGGAAGAAGCCGAGCTCGCCCGTCCTCGTCACCTCGTCGCAGAACCGGATGCACCGGCTGCACTGGATGCACCGCTCCTGGTCCAGCATCACGTGGGCGCCGACGTCCACCGCCTTGGCGAGCGCGCGCTTCGGCTCGGTGTAGCGGCTCCGGCCCGTGCCGTGCTCCACCGCGTATTCCTGGAGGCGGCACTCCCCCGCCTGGTCGCAGATGGGGCAGTCGAGCGGGTGGTGGATCAGGAAGAACTCCATCATGGCGGCGCGGGCCTTCCTGACCTTGTCGCTCTGCGTCCTCACGACCATGCCGTCGCTGACCGGCTGGTAGCAGGCGATGACCAGCTTGGGCGCCTTCTCCACCTCCACGAGGCACATCCGGCAGTTGCCGGCGACCGGGAGGCCGGGGTGGTAGCAGTAGTGGGGGATCTCCCGGCCGATGGACAGCGCGGCCTGGAGGATCGTGGTCCCCGGCGCCACCTCGATCTCCTGCCCGTCCATGACGATCTTGGGCATCAGCGCGCCCCTTCGAGCGCGGGTGCCGTCTCGAGACAGCGCTTGCGCTCGACGTGATGGCGGAACTCGTCCCGGAACTTGGTCACGAAGGAGGCCACGGGCATCGCCGCCGCGTCCCCGAGCGCGCAGATGGTGTTCCCCTGGATGTTGGAGGCGACGTCGAGGAGCAGGTCCAGGTCGGCGGGCTCCCCCCGGCCCGTCTCGATCCGGTGGAGCACCCTCTCCATCCAGCCGCAGCCCTCGCGGCACGGCGTGCACTGCCCGCACGACTCGTGGGCGTAGAAGTGGGCGATCCGCTCCACGGCGCGGACCATGCAGGTGGACGCGTCCATCACGATGACGCCTGCCGAGCCGAGCATGCTGCCCCGGGCCGCGAGCGAGTCGAAGTCCAGGTCCACGTCGCACTCGTCGGCCCGCAGCACCGGGACCGAGGAGCCCCCCGGGATGACCGCCTTGAGCGGCCGGTCGGGACGGAGCATCCCCCCGCCGAGATCCTCGATGAGCTCCATCAGGGGGAGCCCCATGGCCGCCTCGTACACCCCCGGCCGCTTCACGTGACCGCTGAGGCAGTAGAGCTTCGGCCCGGTGTTGTTGGGGGCCTTGCCGATCGAGAGGAACCAGTCCGCCCCCCGCTCCACGATGAACGGGACGCAGGCGAGCGTCTCCACGTTGTTGACCGTGGTCGGGCAGCCCCACACCCCGCGCTGGGCCGGGAAGGGAGGCTTCAGTCGCGGGTAGCCGCGATCGCCCTCGAGCGAGCTGATGAGCCCCGTCTCCTCCCCGCAGATGTACGCCCCGGCGCCGCGGTGGAGGACCAGATCGCACTCCCAGCCGCTCCCGAGGATGTTCCGGCCCGCGTAGCCCCGGTCGTAGGCCTCCGCGATCGCCCGCTCGAGGACGCGGGCGGCGTGGGTGAACTCGCCGCGGATGTAGATGTAGACCGCCCGGGCGCGGATGGCGTAGCCCGACACGAGACACCCCTCGAGGACGAGGTGCGGGTCGTGCTCCATGAGCAGGCGGTCCTTGAAGGTGCCGGGCTCGGACTCGTCGGCGTTGCACAGCAGGTAGTGGGGCCGCTTCGGGTCGGGCTGCTTCGGCATGAAGGAGAACTTGAGGCCGGTGGGGAAGCCCGCCCCGCCCCGGCCGCGCAGGCCCGACCGCTTGACCTCCTCCACGATCTGGTCGGGCTCGAGGCTCGACAGCGCCTTGCGCAGGGCCTGGTAGCCGCCTGCGGCCTCGTAGACCTCGACCCTCTGCGATCCCTCGCGGCCGACGTTTCGCGTCAGGACCCGCTCCATCGCGCGGCCCTCAGGGAAGGCTCGCGAGGAGCCGGTCCACCTTCTCGACCGACAGGTCCTCGTGGTAGTCGTCGTTGAGCTGGAACATCGGCGCCGTGCCGCAGGAGCCGAGGCATTCGACCCGGACCAGGGAGAACCTCCCGTCCGGGGTCGTCTCGCCGGCGCGGATGCCGAGCCTGCGCTCGAGGTGGGCGAGCAGCTCGTCCGAGCCCCGCAGCATGCACGACAGGGTCGTGCACACCTGGATGTGATAGCGGCCCGAGGGCCTCTGCTTGAACATCGTGTAGAAGGTGACGCAGCCGTGGATGTGAGCCGGGCTCACCCCGAGCCGCTCGGCCACCCACGCCTCCGCCTCGAGCGGGACGTACCCCGCCCGCTTCTGCACCTCCCAGAGGACGGGAAGGAGCGCCGCCTTCGGCGCCGGGTAGCGCGCCACGATCGCGTCCACCGCCCTCTCGAACTCGGCTCCGTACATCGAGCGCTCCGGATCGGCCGGCTCTCAGCCCGGAAGACCCTGTTGCGTCACCCCGGCGAGCGCCGGGCGCGCCCTCGTCATTCCGGCGAAAGCCGGGGTCGAGCGCCCGCTGCCTGCGCCCGGGCCCTCGCCGGGATGAGAAAGCATCTCGCGACGGTCCTTCACGAATACTCCGGGCCTAGCGGTCCACCTCGCCCATGACCGGGTCGAGGCTTCCGATCACCGCCACCGCGTCCGCCACGAGCCCTCCCACGCACAGCTTCGGCAGGACCGACAGGTTGTTGAAGCTCGGCGACCGGATCCGCAGCCGGTACGGCGACTTCCCTCCGGTCGAAACGATGTAGAAGCCGAGCTCGCCCTTCGGAACCTCGGTGGAGTGATACACCTCGCCCGCGGGGCACTCGAAGCCCTCGGTGACGAGCATGAACTGGTGGATCAGCTCCTCCATGCTGGTGAGCACGCGCTTCTTCGGAGGAAGGAAGATCTTGGGGTCGTCCACGTTGACGGGCCCGCCCGGCATGTCCCGGAGCGCCTGGTCGAGGATGCGGCACGACTGGCGCATCTCCTCGATCCGCACCAGGTACCGGTCGTAGATGTCCCCGGTGCTGCCGGTCGGGATCTCGAAGTCGTACCGCTCGTACCCGCTGTACGGCCGCGCCTTGCGGAGGTCGTGGGCCACGCCCGAGGCGCGCAGGCTCGGCCCGGTGACCCCCCAGGCGATCGCGTCCTCGGCGCGAAGGACCCCGACCCCCTGCGTCCTGCGGAGCCAGATGGCGTTTCGCGTCAGCAGCCTCTCGTACTCGTCGATGCGCGACGGCATCCCATCGGTGAACTCCCTGAGCCTCCCGAGCCAGCCCTCCGTGGCGTCGCGCGCGAGGCCGCCGACCCGCGTGAACGAGGTCGTCAGGCGGGCGCCGGTCAGCTCCTCGACGAGGTCGTAATGCCACTCCCGGTCCCGGAAGGTGTGGAAGAAGACGGTGGCCGCGCCGAGGTCGAGAGCGTGAGTGCCGAGCCAGAGCAGGTGCGACCCGATCCGCGCGAGCTCGCAGCAGATCACGCGCAGCGCCTCGCACCGCGGCGGCACCCTCACCCCCAGCAACTCCTCCACCGCCAGGCAGAAGCCGACGTTGGCCGCCAGCGGGCTCAGGTAGTCCATCCGGTCCGTGTACGGGATGAACTGCAGGTAGGTCCGGTTCTCGGCGATCTTCTCCATGCCTCGGTGCAGGTAGCCGATGTGCGGCACGGCTCGCACCACCACCTCGCCGTCGAGCTCGAGGACGATCCGCAGCACTCCGTGGGTGGCCGGGTGCGACGGCCCCATGTTCACCGTGACGATGTCCGGCCGCTCGGTGGATCGCTCGAGTCTCGTGGACATCGCCTTCCTAGCCGCGGTAGAGCGGGAACTCCTTGCGGAGCGGGTGGTCGGTGTAGTCGTCGTGCATCAGGATCCGCCGGAGGTCGGGGTGCCCCTCGAACGCCACACCGAACATGTCGTAGGTTTCGCGCTCGTTCCACTCCGCCGAGGGCCACACGCCGACGAGCGAGGGCACGGGGCCGCGCTCGGCCGCGCGGGCCTTGAGCCGCAACCGGTCGTTGCGGGAGAGGCTGTAGAGGTGGTAGACGAGCTCCATGGGCTCGGGCTGCTCGGGCCAGTGGACGGCGGTCACGTCGAGGAGCATGTCGTAGCCCAGCTCGGGGTCGTCCCTCAGGAACCGGCAGACCTCGACGAGCCGGTCCCGCTTCACGGCCGCCCAGTGCTGCCCGCGGAACTCCCCCGTCGAGACCAGGGCGTCGGCGAATCTCTCGAGCAGCCGAGAGACTGCCCGCTCACCATCGGGCATCGTCTAGTCCCACTCGAGGGCGCCGCGCCACCACACGTACAGGTACCCCGCCACGAGGATGCCGAGGAAGACGACCATCTCCACGAGCACGAACACCTTCTGTTCCGCGAAGCTGCGAAAGGTCACCGCCCAGGGCCAGAGGAAGGCCACCTCGATGTCGAACAGGATGAACAGCATCGCGACCAGGTAGAACTTCACCGAGAAGCGGTGCCGCACCAGCGGGTCCCGCGGAGGCACCCCGCACTCGTAGGGAGTCGTGTCCACGCGGGCGCGCGGGGGCCGCCCGAACAGCCAGCCGATCGCCAGGAGCGTGCCCGCCAGCGCCGCCGACACGCACACGGTGAGGAGAACCGGAAGCAGGCTGTCCGTCATCCCGATCCCGCGCCTCTGCTGAGGTGGCTCGCGCCGCGCGCGCTCGAAGCCGAAGCGGCGGCGCACTCTAACACAGGCGCTTTTCGGCCGTCAACGCGGAAGGACCGCGGAAGCGTCTGATTCCGCTGGAGTTGGACGCGACAGGTCCGGTGGCGGCGGCTCAGTCCGTCTTGCGCTCGAGCACGAGCACCTCGCCCGCGCGCTCCGTGCGCGTCCCTGCGCGCCGAAGCGCGGGAGCGCGCGTGCGTGCGGGCCGGCCCGCAGCGGTTCCCGCGCTCCAGGCCTCGGCCACCATCCGGTGGGC
>JBBIHW010000059.1:0-12092 GCA_037446795.1 Acidobacteriota bacterium | reverse complement strand
GGAGGGTCTTCCGAAGGGACGCACGAAGCGCTCGGACGGCTTTTCCGCCGTCGAGGAGGCAGTCGAGCCGTTTCTTGTCACGATGAGGGCCCGGGGATCCACACGAGGCTTTCCTCGATCTTCAAGGCCCAGGCCGAGGCCGCCGCCGTGCAGGCCTCCTCGACGGCCGCCCCATCCCCGACCCGGCCGAGACCCTCCACCGGGCACGCGCCGCCCTGTCCGCTCGAGGGGGGCCAGCGGGGCCGACCGCAGCGACCACCCGCCCGCAGCGAAGGACCAGAAGGCCCGGACTGCGCAAGCTCTCAAGAAAGCCCGGCGACTCGCGGCCGCGCCGCCTGGCCGACTCCCACCGCGGAAGCGGCCGCCGGATCGGGAGCGCAGCGGGCGGGGGGGCGATGCCCCCTTCGCTCCATTCGATCGGCTCCGCCGCCGGTGCCTGGTCGAGAACGCGAGGAAACCTCCTTCGCGGAGGTTCGTATTTCGCTCCGCCCGGGCCGAGCACGTGTGCCTCCGGGGCCGGGGAGCACCTCCGGTCCAGCCCTGCTCGCTGGAACGAAAACAGCGACCGAGGAGGGGATGTCGTGGCTGCGATGCCGAGATCGCCCCGGCGTTTCGGAGCCGCCGTGGCCGTCGCAGCGGCCTGGTGCGCGACCTCGCCGGCCCAAGAGCCCCAGGAGAACGCGCTCGAGCCGCCTCCGCCGATCCATCGGCGCATGTCGAATGCTCAACTCGCTCGAGCTCTGGACTCCTGGCTCGGACCGCTCGCCGAGCGCGACCAGTTCAGCGGCGTCGTGCTGGTGGCGCGGCACGGACGCCAAGTCTCGACGCGAGGCTACGGCTTCGCGCAGCGAGCCGCGAGGACTGTCCCGACCGCGGAGACGCGCTTCAACATCGGCTCGATCGGCAAGGCCTTCACCCGGGTGGCGGTCGAGAAGCTCGCCGAACGACGGGTGCTCTCGCGGGCCGACCCCCTCTCCAAGTGGCTTCCCGACTACCCCCACGAAACCACGCGCAGCGCGACGATCGAGCAGCTTCTCGCCCACCGCGGAGGGGTCGCCGACATCTTCGACGAGGCCTTTCGGAACTCCCGCGACCGGTTCACATCGAACGCGAAGTACTACGAGCTGGTTTCCGGCAGAGCTTCACTGTTTCCTCCTGGAGAGCGCGAACAGTACTGCAATGGATGCTACGTCGTCCTGGGCGAGATCGTCGCCCGTGCCGTCGGCGCCAGCTTCGAGCGTTTTGTGGAAGATCAGGTCCTTCGCCCCGCGGGGATGGAACACACCTCCTTCACGACGCCGCCGTCGGCGGCTCGTCCCTACGGGCGGCCGACACCCGACTCGCCGCTCGAGGACGTCTCCTCCTGGCACGGAGCCGCCGCCAGCGCCGCGGGCGGCCTCTACGCCACCGCGGGCGACCTTCTCGCCTTCGACAACGCTCTCCGGGAGTTTCGCTTGCTGGGCCGGGAGGGGACCGCGGCGGTGCTGGATCACGCGGGCCTGCCGAAGGGGCGGCGAGCCAGAGGTCGGGCCGGTTTCGCGGGAGGGGCGCCCGGCTCGAACGCGCTGCTTCTGGGCGACGGAGAGTGGACGGTCGTCGTGCTCTGCAACCTGGATCCTCCCATCGCGACGGCCGTCGGCGAGGCGCTTTTCGCGGCACTGCAAGCGAATCGCGAGCGCCCGCAAGCGGGGAGGTGAGGCCGCAAGCGGGGGTGACGGTCCGCCGAGGGCTCCGCGGCGGTTGGATCGGAGCGAGGGGCGAAAGCCTCGAGCTCGCTCGTCTCGATCGCGACATCCGAGGGATCGCGAGCGTTCGACGCCGGGGATGTCGGCCCGCTCGGAGTTGCCAGCAGCCTGCGAACGCTGCTCTTCTGGAACGGACTCCATTCGGATCGCTGCGATTCGAGTTTCCGCCGGTGTCTGGTCAGGAGGCGACGCGGGTGGTTCGTCGAAGACCGGCCATGGACCGACCACCCTCGGGACATTTTTCGCGCGCGCTCCGGTTGGTTGAACCTGATGCTCGCCCTCGAAGGCGATGCCGAGCCGGGCGGCGGCGACCTCGGCGAGGGCGACACCGAAGGGCCGCTCGCCGTTGTCGGCGGCCGAGCGGGAGGGCGAGTGCGCCGTGCACGTCCGCGTCCTCGAACCGCGCGGTCCGGACCTGCGAGGTCGGCAGCGCGCCGGCTGTCGTGGCCTTTCATGGAGACGCGCGCCGCTGCCCGCGCTCGGGCAGCCGGTCTATGCCATGCGCCGGTTCCCGGCGGGCTCGTGAGGGAGCCTGCCCCTGCGCCTGATGTCGTGACGCCCTGGGCGAGTCCTGACCCGTCAGGCCAGTTCCCGACCGTGGGAATCCAGGCCGGGAGCGATGGGCGCCGGGCCGGCGAGGCCGGGTCAGGTGGTGGCCTGGACCACCGCGGTCCGGGAGCGGCCCCGAGGGCGAGGCGCGCGAGGCTCGGGCTCGGGCAGGGCGAGGGCGTGCTCGAACACCTCGCGCACGTCCCGGACGAACACGAACCGCAAGTGCTTGCGCAGGGGTTTGGGGATCTCCTCGAGGTTCTTGCGATTCGCCCCCGGCAGGATGATCGTGCGGATGCCGCAGCGGCGGGCCGCCAGGACCTTCTCCTTGATCCCTCCCACCGGCAGCACCTGTCCGCGCAGGGTGATCTCCCCGCTCATCGCCACGTCCCGCCGCACCGGCCTCTCGGTGCACGCCGAGAGCATGGCGGTGGCCATCGTGATCCCGGCCGACGGCCCGTCCTTCGGGATCGCCCCCTCGGGGACATGGACGTGGAGGTCGTGCCCCTCGAAAAACCCTTCCGGGATCCCGAACTCGCCGGCGCGGGCGCGGGCGTAGGACAGCGCGGCGTGGGCCGACTCCTTCATGACCTCGCCGAGCTGACCGGTGAGGGTCAGCTGCCCCCGGCCCCGCATCGCCGTCGCCTCCACGTAGAGGACCTCGCCTCCCGATTCCGTCCACGCCAGGCCCGTGGCCACCCCGACCTGGTCCGACCCGAGCGCGTCCTCGCGGCTCGCGGGAGGCGCGCCGAGGAAGACCTCCACGTTCGACGCGGTCACGCGGGTCTTGCCGCCCGCCCCCTCGGCCACCTTCCGCGCGACCTTGCGGCAGACGCGCGCGATGGCGCGCTCGAGGTTCCTCAGGCCCGCCTCCCGCGTGTACTCGCGGACGAGGATCTCGAGGGCTCGGTCCGAGAAGGCGATCTGTGAAGCCTTGAGCCCGCTCTCGGCGATCTGGCGGGGGACGAGGTGCCGCTTGGCGATCGCCAGCTTCTCCTCCTCCGTGTAGCCGGACAGCCGGATGACCTCCATCCGGTCGCGAAACGCGGGCTGCACCGGGTCGAGGACGTTCGCGGTCAGGATGAACATCACCTCGGAGAGGTCGAAGGGAAGTCCCAGGTAGTGGTCGCGGAACGCGTGGTTCTGCTGCGGGTCGAGCACCTCGAGCAGGGCCGCGGAGGGATCGCCACGGAAGTCCTGGCCGATCTTGTCCACCTCGTCGAGCATGAACACGGGATTCGAGGCTCCTGCCTGGTGGATCCCCTGGATGATCCGCCCGGGCATGGCGCCCACGTAGGTTCTGCGGTGGCCGCGGATCTCGGCCTCGTCCTTCACCCCCCCGAGCGACAGCCGCACGAACTTGCGGCCGAGCGCGCGGGCGATGGAACGTCCGAGAGAGGTCTTGCCCACGCCCGGCGGGCCGACGAAGCAGAGGACCGGACCCGGAGCCTTCCGGCTGAGCTTCCGGACGGCCAGGTACTCGAGGATGCGCTCCTTGACCGGCTCGAGACCGTGGTGGTCCTCGTCCAGGATCCGGCGCGCCTTTCGCAGGTCGAGCGTGTCCCGGCTCACCTTCCCCCAGGGCAGCCCCGTCACGCAGTCCAGGTAGTTGCGCAGGGTCGTCGTCTCGGCCGAGTCCGGGTTCATCCGCTCGAGCCGCTTGATCTGGCGCTCGAGCTCCTCGGCGACGGCCTCGGGCAGCTTCCGGTCCCGGAGGCGCTGCCGGTACTGCTCGGCCTCTTCCATCAGCTCGCTCCCTTCGCCGAGCTCCTGGAGGATCGCCTTCATCTGGTGCCGCAGGTAGTACTCCCGCTGGGAGCGGTCCATCTCGTCCCGCGCCATCGAGTCGATCTCGCGCTGCATGTGCAGGAGGTTCAGCTCGCGCTGCAGCAGCTCGTGCGCCCGCTTGAGCCGGGCCACCGGGTCCAGCACCTCGAGGAGCTGCTGGGCCTCCTCCACCTTCAGGTCGAGGTTGCTGGCGATCAGGTCGCCCAGGCGTCCCGGGTCGTCGAGCCCCTCGGCGATGGACAGGACCTCGCTCGGCAGGTTCTTCCCAAGGCTCGAGGCGCGGTCGAGGCAGCGTTTGGCGGAGCGCAGCAGGGCTTCCTTCTCGACCGACTCCGGGTCGTACGGGAGGTCGTCGAGTTGCTCGATGCGGGCCTCGAGGAACGGCCTCTCCCGGCGGACCTCCGCGACGCGCGCGCGGGCGACCCCCTGGACGAGCACCCGGATCCTTTCGTCCGGCAGCTTGAGCATCCTCATGATCACCGCCACCGTGCCCATGCGGTAGAGGGAGGCTCCGGTGGGTTCCTCGTCCTCGCGATCACGCTGCGCGGCCAGGAGGATCATGCGGTTGCCGGCCAGGGCGCGATCCACCGCCTGAATGGACACCGGCCGGGCGACCGACAGGGGCGCGATGGTGAAGGGATAGACCACCATGTCCCGGAGCGGGAGGACGGGCAACTCGGGCGGGATGCGAACCGCCTGCCCCTCGCGGCCGTGCTGCGGCTGGGGGCGGCTCATGGCGTGCGGACCGGGATCGGAACCTCCTCGCCGCGGCGGTTCGGTACCTTCCAGAACCGCAGGCGCAGGAGGCCGTTCTCGAGCGTCGCCTCGGCCGAGCGGGTGTTGACGGGTACGGAGAGCTGGATGAGTCGCCGGAAGGCGCCGAAAGGCCGCTCCGCCAGGTGAAAGCGCGCCTCCTCGGGAACCGGGCCCCGGCGCTTCTCGCCACGGATGCACAGGTCCCCGCCGTTCGAGCTGACCGTGATGTCCCGGGGCTCGACGCCCGGCAGCTCGACCGTGATCAGGAGGCTGTCCGCCGTTTCGAGCACGTCCACGTTCGGCAGCCATCCCGGACTGGGCCGTCCGGAGGAACCGAGGTCCAGGAGGTTGTCGAAGAGGCGATTGATCTCGCTCTGAATGCGGGCCACCTCGAGAAGGGGCCCCAGGGTCCTGGTCACGGGCGTCCTCCGTTCCATCCGCCTACTTGCGGGAGCCGAGGAGGTCCCTGAGCTCGGCCATGAACTCCTCCACGTCCTCGAACTGCCGGTAGACCGAGGCGAACCGGACATAGGCGACCTTGTCGAGCTCGCGCAGCCGCTCCATCACCTTCTCCCCGATGGCGCGGCTGTCGATCTCGCGGTCCACGCTGTCCTGCACCATCTGCTCCACCTCGTCCGCGATGGCCGCGAGCGCGCGGGCGGGGACCGGGCGCTTGGCGCACGCGCGGTGGAGGCCGGCCATGAGCTTCTGCCGGTCGAAGGGCTCTCGCCTCCCGTCCTTCTTGATGACGAGGTAGGGAATCTCCTCGACCCTCTCGTAGCTGGTGAAGCGGCGGCCGCAGGCGAGGCACTCGCGTCGGCGCCGGATGGCGTCGCCCGCGCCGGTCTCGCGGGAGTCCACGACCTTGTCCCTCGTGTGGCCGCAGAACGGACACTTCATCGCAGGCCACCCACGGCCCGCCCCGGTCGCGGGGGGTCGCTCGCTCGGAGGCCGTCCCGGCCCTCCTCGCCTTCTCCCGCGCCGAGACTCCTGACCCGCTTTCCCGCCTCGGAAAGGTCCTTCCAGGAGATCCGTTCGGCGTGGAGGAACCACAGCCCGAGGAGCACGACCGGGACCACGTTGGCGAGGTGCATGAGGAGCCCCGCGGCCACCGCGGTCTCCTTCGGGATCCCGTAGAAGAGATTGAGACCGTAGGTCATCGCCGCGTGGTAGCTGCCCGCACCGCTCGGTGTCGGGACCGCGACCCCCAGCGCGAGCAGCGGCAGAATCACCAGGATCGCGGCGTAGGGGACCGCGGCGCCCACCGACCGCACGCCAAGCCACGTCGCGAGGCCGATCGTGATCCAGGCCAGGCCGCTGTGGAGGAGGATGCGCAGCGCGGCTCGAGGGCGCCCGAGCGCTTCCACTCCGCGCGAGAGCGAAAGCCACGCCCGACCTGCCCAGCGCAGGACGCCTCCCCGCCCCTCGATCCAGCCCGCGACGCGCCCGCGCAGCGCCGAGGAAACGAGCAAGAACGCGAGGAACCCGCCCGTGACCGCCACCATGAACCAGAGGCTGGCCCGGACCGCGTTCACGCCGCCCGCGCCCTCATCCGCCGGCGGAGCGATCCACAGCCCCGCGGCGCACAATGCCACCAGCGCCACGCCGTCGAGCAGACGATCCGCGACCACGGAGCCGATCGAGGGGCCGAGCGGCACCCCGCAGCGCACCGTGAGCAGCGCGGGCCGGACCAGCTCGCCGAGCCGTCCCGGGATCGTCCACGTGGTCATGTACCCCACGATCACCGCGACCAGGCGGGGCCGGAACGGCAGGTGCGGCGCCACGGGCTCGAGCAGCGCTCCCCAGCGCCAGACGCGGAACCCATTGTGGGCGAGGTTGAGGAACGCCGCTGCGAGCAGGAGGAACCAGGAGGCTCCGGCGAGCGTACGGCCGAGCAGCGAGAAGTCCACGCCGCGGAAGACGATCCACAGCATGGCGACGGCCAGAAGCCCGCCTGCGACATACCTCGCCCCCTGCCTCATCCCGCGCGTGAATCTAGGCCAGACGCTCAGCAGGGTCAACCGCTCTCGCCGCCCAGAATCTCGAAGGTGCGGCTCGTCCCGACGAGGTCGGCACCGGCATCGAGGAGGCCGACGGCCGTCGCGCGGTCGCGCACTCCACCGGCGACCTTGAGACCGACGCTCTGAGGGAGGAGGCCTCGCAGCCAGCGCACGCGCTCCGGAGCGAGAGGACCACGCCCGTAGACGCCCGTGCCGGTCTTCAGAAACGCCGCCCGGCTCGGCACGACGACCTCGCGGATCGCGGCCTCGATCTCCGCGTCCGTCAGCTCGGAGACCTCCAGGACGAGCTTGATCGGCAGGCCACGGACGGCCCCGGCGATCTCCTCCAGCTCGGCTCCGATCCTGCGGAGATCCCCGTCCCGCAGCCTGCCCGGACAGACAACGAGATCCAGCTCATCCGCCCCGTCCGCCCAGGCGCGGACCGCCTCCTCGCGCAAGACTTCCGGCCTCACTGCCCCCGACGGAAACCCGACGGCGGCCACCGCCCGTACGCCCCGGGAGCGGAGCCGCCGGGAGGCGATCGCCACGCGGACCGAGGCGACACAGAGCCCGCGGACACCGTGCTCGAGACAGAGGCGGGCCGCCGCGGCGACCACCGCCGCGGGCGCCAGCGGCGACAGCAGGGCGTGCGCGAGCCACCTCGCGAGTGCCGGGTGCGCGCCGATGTCCGCCATTCCCGTTCGCCTTGCCTGCCCGCTCGACGCGGCGAGCCGACTTCTCGGCGGTCCGAGCGCGGGCGGTGCTGCCGCTCAGTGGGACAGCTTGGCCTTGAGACCCTTCGTCGCCTCCGCGAGGGCGGCGTCAATCTCGGCCTCGACCTTGTCGGCGGGCTTGTTCGACGCCTCGGCCAGCTCGCTGATCAGCAGGAAGCGCGCCCGGTCGAGCATCTTCCGCTCGCGGTAGGACAGCGGCTTGATCTCGCTCAGGACCGTCAGGCTCTTGAGGACCTCCGCCACGGCCCGGATGTCGCCGGTCCTCATCTTCTCGGAGTTCGCCTGGTAGCGGCCCTTCCAGTCGTCGTAGGTGGCGATCTCGCCGTGGCGAAGGACCTCCATGACCCGGCCGACCTCCCGTCTCGTGAGGACCTTGCGCAGGCCCACCGTCGCCGTGTTGCCGACCGGGACCATGACCGTGCTGTCGGTGGACAGGATGCGCAGGCAGTAGAACGAGGCGACGGTGTCTCCGATGGACCTGTCCGTGACCTGCTCGATGACGCCGACGCCGTGGTTGGGGTAGACGACCTTGTCTCCGACTTTGAAGTTCAATCGGCCCTCCTGGGATTGACGCTTTCCCTTTCCTCGGGATGCGGCAGACTGACGAGCCTCGTGCACTCGCCCGCAGTCTAGCAGCAAGCGCCTGACCTGTCAACAGTTACGGCCGGGCCAGCGCGCCCGAGCCCGGCGCCGGCCACCGCGGAAGGGCGCGCCCGGCCCCGCCCACCGGATCTTTGGCCGGGGCCGCGACTCGCTCGTATTGGAGAAACGGGATACAGGACTCCTCGGGCCCTGGCCGGGCCTCGCCCCCTCGCTCCGAGCGAGCCTCACGGGGAGACGATGAAGGTGACCCCGTCGAGACCCGCGTTCCCGTTCGAGGGATCGTAGGCGTAGACGGTGGCCTCGTAGGTTCCCGGCTGGTCCGCGTTCACGGTCCCCTCGAACTGGCTCGTCGTCCCCGCGTAGCGAAGCTCGATCTCCCCTGCCGGTGCACCGTCCCGCTTGATCCGGGCGCGGACCTCGAAGCGACCTGCGTCCCAGAGCCCGCCGGGCTCCACCGGGCAGCCTCAGAGCATGGTCAGGTTCGCGCGGAGGGGGACCTGTACCGGCGCCGAGCCGAGCCGCGCGTGAGCCGGCGGAGACAGGACGTCCACGGCGAGGCCCGGCATCACGAGCAGCAGGCCATCCCCCTGATCCACGTGCTTGCCCGGGAGGAGCCACTGCGTGGCGGACACCTTCGTGGCCGCCTGGAGCTGCGCCAGGGGTCCGAAGGCGACGACCTCGACGCGGCGAGGCTCGTCGAGGTCGAGGACCGCGGTGAAGCTCGCGGCGTCGGGTGTGGCGAGGGGCTCTCCTCGCCTCCGCCCCTCGCTCATGATTCGAGCCGTGTCGCCCGTGCCGCCCCGGGCGATTCCTTCCGCGAGAAGCTCGCCCGTGTCGGCGTCGCGAATGGAGACTCGGACACCTCCCATGGAGGTCCCGATGAATTTGGCGTCCTTGCTGAGGACGCGGACCGTGATCCTCGTCGGCTCGGCGAACGCCGGGCCGACGAAAACCGCTGCGACCACGGCGAGGAGCGAGAGGGGCATGTTCCGGTGCATCGCCGGCTTCCTCCGATAGGCGTCCGGCGCGCACGAGTGTACAGGCACTCGGGGCTCGAGGCGAAGCCCGACGGCGAGGGAGTCGAAGGCGCTACAATCTGCGCGCGCCGGAGTGGCGGAACGGCAGACGCAGGGGACTCAAAATCCCCCGCCCCTCCGAGGGCGTGTGGGTTCGAATCCCACCTCCGGCACCAACGCGAATTCAAGCTGCCCCGACGGGGGGGGAACGCCCTGTATCGAGGGCAAGCGGAATCGCCCTCCGACACGCGCGCCGAAGGAACAAGGACGAAGGGCCTCGCTCGACATCAGCCCGAACCCGCCACCGGTACCTGGATTCGGGCCCCGCGGGCCAGGATTCGCTCGGCCTCGGCGCGCTCGCCCGGATCGAGATCGGATCTGCCGAGGGCGCGGCACGCCGCGGCCCTCGCCAGGCTGGGGTCGAGTTGCTCGGCGAGCGCGGCGGCCCTCAGAAGCGTGGCCGGGTTCGGCGCGCTCGCCTCGGAATCGAGCAGCTCGCGCAGCGCCTCGGCAGCCTCGTCCCGCGCGTGGCGCCTCGCGAGGGTCTCGGCGAGGGAGACCTGGGATACAGGATCCAGCACCAGCCCGGGCACGCAGCGCCTCATCTCTCGCCAGTGGTCCACCGCGAGGTCTCGCTGGCCCCGTCGGAGCTCTTCCGCGACAGCGCGGAGCCCGGCAGGCGCCGCTTCGCGAGCGCGACCGAGCTCCGTCGCGACAGACCACAGCGCCAGTGCCGCATCCACGTTCGCGGGAGAGCGCTCCACGAGGCCGACGAGCAGCGGCCAGGCCCTCTCGTGCGAGCCCGTCCGAACGAGGGCCAGCGCCCGATCGAGGTCCTCGTCGCGGACGATTTCCCGCTCTGTCTTGGCGCGAATCCCCCGGTCGAGCCATCGCTCCTCCGCGCGCAGGCACCGGAGGAGGAGGGCGAAGGCGGCACCGAAGGTGAACCCGGCGATGTGGGCGACGTGCGCGACACGGCTCTTGCCTTCGAGCTGCTCGGGAACGTAAAGCAGCTCCTCCGTGAACCAGCACGCCAGTACGACCCAGGCCCGCATCGAGAACGTCTTCCACAGCACCTGGAACATGGCGACGATGCGGAGCCGCACGTTCCAGAACCGGACCGCGAACGCGCCCATCGCCCCGGACACGGCTCCAGAGGCGCCGATGCTGACGACGTCGTCGTCGTAGTGGACCAGCAGCGGATCTACGAGGCTCGAGACGAGCCCGGCGAGCAGGTAGAAGCCCCCGAAGGCCAGCCGCCCCCACACATCCTCGAGGAGCGTGCCCACGACGAAGAGGAACAGCATGTTGCCGAGCAGGTGGAGCCAGCTCCCGTGCAGGAACATGTGCGTCACGAGCGTGACCGCCGACACCTGCTGCGTCGAGAATCCCCACACCTCGACGGGGTTCTCGGGGAGGGCTGCGCGGACGCGGGACCAAAGCCTCTCCAGTTCCATCTGCTGCTCGATGAGCTGCTCCCCGTCCAGCCCGGCGGGCGCGGCCGGCCGATCGCCCTGCGGCAGCGGCGGCCGCTCCTCGCCCGGCTGCTCGACGTAGAACACCATGTCGTCCGGCGGGACGAGGTAGGGTCGCTCGGCCCAGTAACGGACCGCCTCGTCCACCGCCTCTTGCAGCCTGCGTCGTTCGGCAGGCGTCTGCAGCGCCATGAGCCGGGTCAGCAGGAAGACCGCCGTGCACACACCGATGATTCCCAGCGTGACGGCCGGGGTCCGCCGGATGGACTCCCGCTCGGTTCCAATGGGGATGAAGTCGGGAATCACGGTCCACCGCCCTCCCGCCGCCGGGGCTCGCCTGCCGCCGGCCGCGGCAAACGTAGGTCCCGCCGCGCGCTCGAGCCCCGCGAACCCTGGCCGCTCGTCGGAGCCGCCACGGGAAAACGGTTGCAAAAACGAGTTCTTCTGCCGAAAGCGTGATCACCGCAGCGGAAGCTCTCCGCAGCCATGCCAGATCGCGGCGATGTCGGTGGTGCGGTGGCTCAGGACCTCACCTTCGAGCACGCTGCTCGACACCCGCAGCTCGTTCCAGGCCAGGATCCCGTCAAGGTCCGGGCGAGCTTCTCGAACGACTCGAGCCTGGTTCACTGGAGCCAGTGCCTGAGGTCGGGCTCGGACCAGCCCGGGCTCTCGTCGTCCGGAATCTCTGGAAGGCCTCCCTGCGGGTAAGGGGCCGGGACGATCGGCAGGGCTGCGGCGGCAGTGTGCGGAAGGGCGCCCTCTCTCTTTGGCGCAGAAGGTTCCAGGGGTTCTCCAGCCCGCGGCCAGCGGGCGCTCGAAGGCGGTCTGGAGTCGCTTCGCTTCCGTCCTCGAATTGCGGCTTGGTCGCCGAGTCCCCCTTTCGCCTCGGCTTCGCCGCCTGCGCGCGTCGAAAGAGCCATTGACTTCTGATAGTTGTCGCGGTACATGGGACTGCCGGGTGATTCCGGGGTCACCGTCCCACGCGATGAAGCTCTTGACCGGACCGAATGTCTCCGTCCCCTGGAGCCTTCTCGGGCCCACGATCCGCGGGAAGCGGCCCGCCGTTGCCTGGTGGCTCGGCCGTATCCGCGGTCTCGCTCACGAAGGGAGTTCTTCTCCCGAAGGATGTACGACGCGACGGAACTCTCTGACGTGAAAGAACTTCGATATCGGCTTCCCTCCGAAAGACCCGGGCACCAGGTGGGAGGGTCTCTCCGGTCGGCCGTTGCCGACCCGAACCCGACGGGGAACTCCCGGGGCAAGCAGACGCGGAGGGGGGCGGCTCGGGACGCTTCCCCGTCGGGCGCGCGGTGTCGCCGCATCTGCCTCCTACCAGCGACTTTGGCCGCTTTCGCATTTGTTGGAGACGGGCCACAGGCCGGCCGGAGCGAAGACTCGCCGCTTTCGGCTTGATGTCGGGCATTGC